>JBBPIK010000027.1:0-33928 GCA_038040415.1 Actinomycetota bacterium | reverse complement strand
ATGGGTCTCGCGTGGAAGCGATCTCGCGTGCTCTGGTGGTGAGCGTGGAAACCGGCCTCAGCGCGCGGCGCGCAATCGCGATCCCCGCCAGGGCCGCGAGGAGCGTGCCGCCGAGCACGCCGCCTCCGAGGAAGAGCCACAAGCGGTTGACTGTCGCGTCCAGGCTGTCGGTGCTGCGCGCGTATTGAACGTAGACGTCGCGAAATGCCAAGGCGGGCGCCGTGGCGACGCGTAAGGAGCCCAGATCGGTGACGTCGCCCGGCTCGGGCGACCCGAGTGGGGGGGTACCAACCTCTTCGCAGACGATCGCGCTTGGAGTGACCACCCTCACGGAGGCGTTGTCGACCAGCGCCATCTCGTTGCCGAGGCGGCATATCGGACGCCCGTTGGAGAGGTCCTGGGTGATCTCTACCTGGGCCGCGAATCGCGCCGCGTTGTCCTGGAGCTCGTTGTCGAAATTGCTCTGAAGCTTGTTCGAGACTAATCGCCCGACCACCGCGGCGAAGATGACCAAGATGACGAACGTCAAGATGGTGGAGACCGCCGCCAGCCGCCAGCGAATCGGCCAGCGCTTCGGAGTCAGCGCCGCGAGGATGCGCTCAAGCCGCTTCATCCCGAGCCGCCTTGATGACGTACCCGGCACCACGCTTGGTGTGCAGGACCCGCGGCTCGCCGCCGGCCTCCAGCTTTCGCCGCAGGTTCGAGATGAAGACGTCGATCGTGTTCGTCATCGCCATCGGGTCGTAGCCCCAGACCTCCTCCAGCAGGCGCTCGCGGGAGATCACCAGGCGCTCGTTGCGCATCAGGAACTCCAGCAACTCGAACTCGCGGTTCGTGAGCTCAACCGGGCGCTCGCCGCGATAGACCTCACGAGTGTCGGGATTGAGGCGAAGGTCGGCGACCGCCAGCGAGGCTGTGCCCTGCGGAGGCCGGCGTCGCATCAGCGCGCGCATCCGGGCCAAGAGCTCCTTGCGCTCGAACGGCTTCACGAGGTAGTCGTCGGCTCCGGAGTCAAGGCCCTCGACCCGATCGTCCGTGTCGGTGCGAGCGGTGAGAATCAGGATCGGCGCGTCGCTGGAGTCCCGCAGGCGGCGGCATACCTCGACTCCGTCCAGCTTGGGCAACCCCAGATCGAGGATCACGAGATCGGGCACGAAGCTCTCGGCCAGCTCGAGCGCCTCGACGCCGTCTTCCGCCGAGCGCACCTCGTGGCCCTCTTGACGCAGCGCGCGGCGCAAGACGTCGGCGATCGCGACGTCGTCCTCGACGACCAAGACGCGACCCGTGACGGTGCCGGTGGCAAGCATCACGAACAGATTAGCCCTGGAAACGACAAATACGGCGGATATTTAGCGCCGGTTTATCCGCAGGGGTCGATGGCGCGGCGTCGAAGCGCACTACGTGACGTTTCCATGGGCACGCAAGCGCCGCCCCAAGCGGCGGCGCCCTGCCGGCCGGCAGGGCTCGCGGCCGGCCAGCCGGTCGCGTCCCCGGGACCGACCGCGCGCCGCGCTTCGTGATCCACGGACGCTGGTCGCAGGGTTGGAGCAGCGGCACCTCGATGTGATCGGGCTCGGGCTGGTGGCCGCGGGCGTCTATCTGGGCTGCGTCCTCTGGGTGGGTTGGGACGGGGGGCCGGTCGGGGAGTGGTTCGAGCAGGCGCTCGAGAACGTCGCCGGAAGAATTGCCTACGTGGCACCGGTGGCGCTCGCGGGCTGGGGCGCGGCGCTGGTGCTGCGCCCGTTCATCGCCACTCCGGGGGCCCTGAACGCGGGGGCGATACTGCTGCTCGCCTCGCTGCTCCTGGCCTTCGCGGCGCAAACCGTGGGGCTGGGGCCCGACCATCCGGCGCGTCACGGCTACTTTGAGCAGCCCTTCTTCACCGTCCACGGCGGAGCCGCCGGTGAAGCGCTCTACTGGGCGGCGACCACGCTGTTCCAGCGCCTCGGGGCGCAGATCCTGGCCGTCTTGATGTTCGCGAGTGGCCTGCTGCTGCTCACCGGAACCACGGTCGCGAGCCTGGTGTCCGGCGCCGGGCGGATCGCGCGCAGCGCAGGCGCCGGAACGCGCGAGCTGGCGAAGACGGTCCGCACACCCCGCCAGGGCCTCGAGGGCTTCGACGCGCGCGGCGATCAGATCGCCGTCACGCGCGCCGGGCCAACCGAGCCGCTCGCCGCCGAGACCCTGGGAGTGGAGGAAGACACTGCTGAGGGGGAGGCCGGGGCAGCTCATAATCACGGGCAGCCGGAGTGGGCGGTTGACGAGGCCGAAGCTCCCGAGGCGGATCGCTTCCCGCACCAGGAGTCGCTCGCGCACGACGACGGCGGCGGCGAGGCCGATGGGGCAGCGCCCGATGACGAGCATCGAGCAACCGGGAGCAGCCTCACTCCGATGGGAAACCGGCGAAGCGCGGTCACCGAGTCCGACGAGATCGACTACGCGCTTCCCGCCGCGACCGTGCTCCAACGCGGCAAGGGCGATCCCGGGCCCGACGTGCGGGACCGCGAGGCGGTCGCCAAGTCGCTGCTGGACGCGCTCCGTCACTTCGGCGTCGAGGCGAAGCTGCTGGGGGTTGTCAGCGGCCCCCACGTGAGCCGCTACGAGCTCCAGCTGGCGCCCGGCACGAAGGTGTCCAAGGTCGCCCGGCTCCGCGACGACCTCGCCTACGCCCTCGCCTCCACCGATATCCGCATCCTGGCGCCGATCCCGGGAAAGAAAGCGGTGGGAGTGGAGGTGCCCAACAAGCGCCGGCGGCTGGTCCGCCTGGGCGACATCTACGACGGGCGCCCGAAGGGCTCCTCGCCGCTCGCCGTCTGGCTCGGCAAGGACGTCTCGGGGGAGGCCGTGTGGGCGGACCTGGCGCCGATGCCGCACGCGCTCGTCGCCGGCACCACGGGGTCGGGCAAGTCGGGCTGCATCAACGCGATGCTGTGCTCCGTGCTGCTGCACGCCTCGCCGAACGAGGTTCGCCTGGTGCTGGTCGACCCGAAGCGGGTCGAGCTGAACCATTACGAGCGCCTCCCGCACCTTCTGACCCCCGTAGTCACCAACCCGCGCATGGCCGCCAACGTGCTCGCCAACCTGATCGGCGAGATGGAGAGCCGCTACGGCGTGATGAGCGAGGCGAGGGCACGCAACCTGGCGGAGCTCAACCAGGCGCGTCGCAAGGCGGGCGAGGCGCCGCTTCCGTACATCCTCTGCGTGATTGACGAGCTGGCCGACCTGATGATGATCGCCCCGGCGGAGGTCGAGGACTCGATCATCCGGCTGGCGCAGAAGTCGCGGGCAGTCGGCATCCACCTGGTGCTCGCGACCCAGCGACCGTCGACCGACGTGATCACGGGGACGATCAAGGTCAACATCCCCGCCCGCATCGCCTTCTCCGTCGCCTCGCAGGTCGACTCCCGTGTGATCCTGGACCAAGGCGGCGCCGAAACCCTGCTCGGGCAGGGCGACATGCTGTTCCGCGGGGCCGGGACCTCGAGGCTCGAGCGCCTCCAGGGGGCATTCGTGGCCGAGGCCGAGATCGCCCGCCTGGTCGCCCACTGGGGCCGCCAGGGCGAGCCAGAGTTCGACGAGGCGCTGTTGGAGTCGCGCGAGGGAACGGGCGATCAGCGAGAAGACGAGCTGTCGCCGGATCACGACGACTTGCTCGACGAGGCGGCGCGGATCGTCGCCCAGAGCCAGACGGCGTCCGTGTCGATGATCCAGCGCCGGCTTCGTGTGGGTTACACGCGCGCCGGTCGCCTGATCGACATGCTCGAGCGGCGGGGGATCGTCTCCGGGTACGAGGGCTCGAAGCCCCGGCAGGTTCTGGTCTCGGAGGGAGAGCTGGGGCGCATGTTCGAAGGGGGTTCTGGGAACCGCGCCATTCGGTCATCCGAGGGCGTCGAGGACGACCCCGAGCCCGAGCCCAACACCGAGCCCGAGCTGGAGCCGCTCAGCGGCTGAGGCCTGCTCAGACGGCACCTTGTCGCGCGGGCGGCGAGAATAGGCGCCGTCATGGCCACCAGGGATGAGGCAGAGGGCCTGCCGATCGGCGAGGTCCTGAAACGGACCCGCACTCGCCACAAGATCGATATCCGCACCGTCGAGCAGCAGACCAAGATCCGGATCAAGTACCTGCGCGCGCTCGAGAACGAGGAGTGGGACGTGCTCCCCGGGCCCGCCTACGCCAAGGGCTTCCTGCGAACGTACGCTCAGTTCCTCGGCCTCGACGCGAACGCGCTGGTTGACGAGTACCGGCGAACGGTCGAGGCGGCCCTGGATGCCGACCGCGCCTTTGGGTTCAGCGAGCCCCTGCTGGAGCGCCGCCGCCGACCGGGCGAGGAGCCGCGGCGGGGCTGGCCCGTGAGAGCTTCGGCGTTGGTCCTCCTGGGCGCCGCCGCAGTGGCCGTGTTGCTGGTCCTGGTCCTGGGGTTGACCGGTTCCGACGAGGGGGGCAAGAGCGGGCAGCGTCAGAAAGGCAAGCAGGAGAACGCCCAGCAGGGGAGCGGGGGTGGCTCGAACGCGGGCAGGTCACCCTCCCAGCCGGTGAAGGTGGCGCTGATCACGCGTGATTCCATGGAGATCTGCCTGGTGACCGGTGACGGGCGGGCGCTGATCGACGGGCAGACGCTGATCTCGGGCGTCAAGGAGGGCCCCTTCCAGCCGCCGGCCGGCAATTATCGCCTCGACCTCTCGAGCGGGGGGGCGCTCACCCTGACCCTGGGCGGCAAGCCGCGTTCGCTGAGCTCCCAGGGACCGGCGAGCTACGAGATCACCGACGGCGGCGTTCGACCCGTGACCTTCAAGGGCCCGGAGTGCCCGTAAGCGCGTGACCGAGAGCGACGACGCCGTTCGGGCCGGGATCGTGGTGACCGGCACGGAAGTCCTGACCGGCCGGGTGACCGACCGCAACGGCCCCTGGATCTCGGAGCAACTCGGCCAGCTCGGCGTGGACGTCGCGCACATCCTGTGCGTCGGGGACCGCGCCGCCGACCTCGAGGAGGCGCTGCGCTTCCTCGCGGCGCAGGGCGCCGACCTGATCGTCACCAGCGGCGGCCTCGGCCCGACGGCGGACGATCTGACGGCGGAGGCGGTCGCCAGGTTCGCGGGTCGCGAGCTGATCCTCGACCAGGGGATGGAGAAGAAGATCGGGCGGATCCTGGCCGAGTTCGCGCGGCGATTGCGCTTCGACGCCGAGGCGCTTCGCGAGGCCAACCGGAAGCAGGCGATGGTGCCGCGAGGCGCCACTGCCATCGACCCGGCCGGAACCGCGCCCGGGCTCGTCGTCCCCACCGAGGGCCCGGCGGTGGTGGTCCTGCCGGGGCCGCCACGTGAGCTTCAGGCGATGTGGCCGGCGGCGCTCGATTCGGAGCCCGTCCGCGCCGTGCTGGGGCGTGCGACTCCGTTTCGTGGCTACACGCTGCGCCTGATCGGGATCCCGGAGTCTGAGATCGCCAAGACGTTGCGCGAGGTCGAACGCGACACTGACCTCTCGGCGCTCGAGATCACCACCTGCCTGCGCGGAGGCGAGTTGGAGGTCGACGTTCGCCACCGCGAGGGAGCGGACGCCGCCGCCGCCGCAGTCCGCGCCGCGGTCAAGGAGGGTCACGGCCGATACCTGTTCTCGGAGGACGGGACCACCATCGACGAGCAGGTGGCCACGCTGTTGCGCGGGCGGCGGGTGGGTCTCGCCGAGTCGTGCAGCGGCGGCCTGCTGGCGGCCCGTCTGACGGCGCTGCCGGGCGCCTCGGACTACGTCGCCGGCAGCGTGGTTGCATATTCGAACCAGGCGAAGTCGGACCTGCTCGCGGTCGACCCCGCGCTGATCGAGCGCCACGGCGCCGTCTCGCCCGAGGTCGCCGAGGCGATGGCCGACGGAGCGCTGGAGCGGTTCCGCGCCGACATCGCGGTCTCGGTGACCGGTATCGCGGGCCCCGAGGGTGGCACGAAGGAGAAGCCGGTCGGCTACGTCTGCTTTTGCGCCAAGCTCGCCGGCGGAGGGAGCCTCGCCCGTGACCCCGTGATCCCTGGTGGCCGTCAGGACATCCGCGAGCGCTCCGCGCTGGTCGGGCTCCACATGCTGCGAATCCTGCTCGGCGGCGGGGAGGCTCCCCTCTAGTGCCCGGTGGTCTCGAGCCGTTCGAGGTCCACGTCGCCGACCAAGTCCTCGACGACCTGCGCTCGCGACTGCGGCAGACGCGCTGGCCAGAGCAGCCTGCCGAGCTGGGATGGGAGCTCGGGGTGGACGTCGCCTACCTCCGCGAGCTCTGCGGACACTGGACGGACCGGTATGACTGGCGCGCATTCGAGTCGCGTCTGAACGGCTTTCAGAACCGGCGTTGGAACGGCCTGCACGTGATCTGGGAGCGAAGCGGCGGGGACGGGCTCCCGGTGATGCTGGTCCACGGTTGGCCTGGCGGGCCGATCGAGTTTTGCGAGCTCATCCCCCTGCTCGTGGAGGCGGGCCACGACGTGGTCGTGCCGTCGCTTCCGGGATACGGATGGTCCGACGACCCCGGCCGGCCGCTCAACGTGGCCGCGGTCTCCGCGGGGCTGCGCGCGTTGATGGAGGACGGCCTTGGGTACGAGCGCTACGCGGTGCAGGGCGGGGACTGGGGGGCGATCATCTCGGCGCGGATGGCGTTCGACTCGCCAGGCACCGTGGCGGGGGTCCACGTCAACGCGGTCTCGGTGCTCCCGGTCCCCGGGGGTCTCACCGAGCCCCCGCTGAGCGCGGCCGAGCAGGCATACGCAGAGGGCGGCTCGCGCTGGCGCCGCCGTGAGGGCTTCCACCTCTTCCTGCACTCCGCTGCGCCCGATGCGGTCGCAGTTGGCTTCAACGACTCGCCCGCGGGGCTCGCAGCTTGGCTGGTGGAGAAGTACCGGCGCTGGAGCGATTGCAGCGGCGAGGTGGAGCGGCGGTTCTCGAAGGACCAGCTCTGCGATTTCTTGACCATGTACTGGGCGACAGGAACGATCGCCTCCTCGATGCGGCTCTACCTCGGGGAGCGCCGCGATCGGTGGCGCCTCGGCCGCGGCGAGCGAATCGCAGTCCCGGCGGCAGCCGCCGACTTCCCGGCCGAGATCGTCAGGCCTCCCCGAGAGTGGGCGGAGCGGATCTTCTCGGACTTGCGGAGCTGGACCGAGATGCCGCGCGGGGGCCACTTCGCCGCCTTCGAGGAGCCCAAGCTCCTGGCCGACGACCTGGTCGGGTTCCTCTCCGGCCTCTAGCCGAACGCGACCGTTTGGCGCCTTTCGACCGCATGCGTCCAAAACGCGCCAGGGCGCCGCTAGCTGAGGAACTCGCGAATCCGCTTCATCACCAGGTCTGGCTTCTCCTCGACGATGAAGTGGCCCGAGTCGGGCACCAGCTCGACCTCCATGTCGTCGGCGTAGCGCTCGTAGCCGGGGAGCAGCTTCGGCGACACGTAACGATCCCGCTCGCCGAACACGATCCGGGTCGGCACCGTGAGCCGATGGCTTCGCCACCTGCCGGCCAGGACTTCGCGAAAGACGCGCTGGTAGTGGCGATAGAGGTGGCTGGTGGCGAGCGCACGGGAGCGATCTCGAAAGCTGTCCATGTAGATCTCCATCTCCTCGTCTGTGAACGGCGCGCCGAAGTTGCCGCGCGAGAGGAGGATCTTGGCGATCCAGCCCCGCTGTGCGACCCAGGGGCCGAGACCGGGCAACGCGAGCACCCACGTGTACCAGCCTCGCCAACCCTCGGCGAGCAGCCTCGGAGTGATCTGCGCCCACGGATGCGGCGTGTTCAAGACCAGCAGGCGCTCGACCCGGTCCGGATGGAGCAGGCCAAGCAGGATCGCCGTCCAGCCGCCCCAGTCGTGGCCGACGACGAAGGCGCGCTCGATCCCGAGCGCGTCGAGCAGCGCGACTTGGTCGGCGGCAAAGGTCTCGCCGTCGTAGCCATAGCCCGGCGCCTCGCTCCAGCCGAAGCCGCGCAGGTCCGGAGCGAGCAGCCGGCGCTCGTCCCGCCGGGCGCCGATCACCCGGCGCCACATGTACCAGTGCTGGGGCCAGCCGTGAAGCAGCAGGATCGGCGGCTCCGTCGAATCGCTTGGGCCCGCCTCGGCGACGTGGACTCGCAGGCCGTTCGCGTCGACGAAGCGGTGCTCGACGCCCTCGACCTGCGGCAATTCGTCGCTCATCGCGCTGCAATCTATTTGCGAACCACGAGCCTTGGGCGACGGAGTAGGACATAGGTTTGGGTTGAGATGACCAAGGAGCGGCTGAAGAGCCCGCGAGCGCGGCTGTTCGTGGCGCTCGACCTGCCGGAGCGGGTGCGCGAGGGGCTGGTCGCATGGCAGCGCGAAGCCCTCGCCGACCCGGCGCTGCGGCCGGTCCGGGCCGAGGCGCTGCACGTGACCCTCTGCTTTCTCGCCTACCAGCCCGAGCGCGAGATCGAGCCGATTGCCGAGGCCATGCGCTCGGTCGGCGCGCGGCCGGTCCAGGCCCGGTTCAGTGAGGAGCCGGTGGCGGTGCCCCGAAACCGCCCTCGCCTGTTCGCGGTCGGCGCCGAGAGCGAGGCTGCGATTGAGCTCCAGGCCGAGCTCTCCGACGCGCTCGTCGCCGAGCGCTTCTACAAGCCCGAGAAACGCGACTTCTGGCCCCATGTGACCGTCGCCAGGGTCAAGCCCTCCAAGCGCTCCGCCTCCGATCGGCGAGGGCGCCGGAGGGGCCGTCCGATACGTGTCGAGACGCCCCCCAAGGCGCTGCCGACGGAGCTGTTGGAGCCCTTCGGCGCCGTCCGAGTGACGCTCTACCGTTCCAATCTGCGGCCCAGCGGCGCGGAGTACGTGTCCCTGGCCGAACTCGACTTGCCGCCCGTCGAGGCGGAGAAAAGGTGATGACGATGGCAGCTGAGAAGAAGACGGCCTCGCGCCCGGAGGGCGGCTCAAAGAACGGCACCGGCGCCAAGGAGGCGAAGGCCAAGGACGCGGCCCTCCAAGCGGCGGTGACCCATATCGAGCGCCAGTTCGGCCAGGGGTCGGTGATGCGCCTGGGCGACGACAGCGCCGTCCAGGTGGAGACGATCTCAACCGGAGCCCTTTCGCTCGACCTCGCGCTGGGCGTCGGCGGGGTGCCACGGGGGAGGATCGTCGAGATCTTCGGCCCCGAGTCCTCGGGCAAGACGACGCTCGTCTACCACCTGATCGCCGAGGCTCAGGCGACGGGTGGGATCTGCGCCTTCGTCGACACCGAGCACGCGATCGACCCGATTTACGCGAGGCGGATCGGCGTCGACATCGATGAGCTGCTCGTCTCTCAACCCGACTACGGAGAGCAGGCACTCGAGATCGTCGACGTCCTGGTCCGCTCCGGCGCGGTGGACCTGGTCGCGATCGACTCCGTGGCGGCGCTGACCCCGCGGGTCGAGCTCGAGGGCCAGATGGGGGAGACCCAGATCGGCCTACAGGCGCGGCTGATGTCGCAGGCGCTGCGGAAGCTGGCCGGGAACCTCAGCCGAGCCAATACGGTGTGCGTGTTCACGAATCAGATCCGCGAGAAGATCGGGGTCAGTTATGGGAGCCCCGAGACCCAGCCCGGCGGCCGGGCGCTGAAGTTCTACTGCTCGCAGCGACTCGACATCCGCCGCATCGAGACCCTCAAGGAGGGCACCGAGGCGGTCGGCAACCGAGTCAAGGTGAAGGTGGTCAAGAACAAGGTCGCCGCGCCCTTCCGCCAGGCGGAGTTCGACATCGAGTATGGGACCGGGATCTCCAGCGAGGGCTGCCTGCTCGACCTGGCGCTCGAGCACGACCTGGTGCAGAAGTCCGGCTCGTTCTTCTCCTACGGAGAGCTGCGCCTCGGCCAGGGTCGCAACAACACCAAGCAGTACCTGGCCGAGAACCCGAAGACCGCCCGCGAGATCGAGGCGAAGCTGTCAGACGCCCTGGGGATCGAGTTGCAAGGGGCAAGCGGCAAGCCGAAAGGCGAGCGGTCATCCGAGCAGAGTCCGGATGCGACGCCGATCGCCGACGGCGCCGCGGAGGCCAAGGAGCCCGAGCGCAAGGCCGCTTAGTAGTGGTCGTGGCCGAGCGGGCGCTAGACGCCTTCGAGGCCGCGCTCGCCGCGCTGCGACGCAAGGAGCGGGCGACCGCGGAGCTTCGCGCCTGGCTTGCAACGCGCGGCCACGCCTCCGAGGAGATCGAGGCGACGATCGGTCGCCTGATGGAGTCAGGTGAGCTCGACGACGAGCGGTTCGCCCGGCGCTACGCGGAGGACAAGCGCGAGCTGCGCGGTTGGGGCGGTGAGCGGATCCGGGAGGCGCTCGCCTCGCGCGGGGTGGCCCCCGCGCTCGTCGAGCTGGCACTGGAGGCCGACTCGCAGGGCGCGCAGGTGGAGCGGGCGAGCGACCTGCTCGCCCGGCGCGGGCGGCCCCTGGGTGCCGATGCCGATCGAGCCCGGGCGCTCGGCTATTTGACCCGGCGCGGCTACGAGTATGAGGTCGCCTACGAGGCGATCCGCCTGGCCGCTCGCCGACCCTCATAGCCCGGGTAGGGCTTGCCAGAAGGCGGTCTCGGGTCTACGATCCATGTAGCGACCGTTGGTCGCCCGGAGACACGAATGACCAGCTGTTTCAGGCCTTGACACCGAGAATCAAACGACTTCCAGGAGTTCTCGACAGCGGGAGGTTTCCGCGCCTGACCTAGGCGCCCCAGCGCGATAGCGGACATTGAGTGTCTCCGGCGCTGCCGGTTGCGGGCCCGTCGAGCGAAGACGGCGCCCCGAGCAAAGAGGCGAATCAGCTCGCCCGGAAGGAGCATGGCGATGGAGATACGCGCGCTATTGCAGCCGTGGAGACGGGACGAATCCAGGAGCGAGGCAGGCGAGGCGCGCGAAAGCCATGCCGGCCCCGTGCAGGACGAGCTCGTGGCGCGCCGGGCGGAGATCGCCCGGATGGAGGAGCAGGCTCTACGCGAGACGGAGTCGCTGGGGGTCCAGCGGGGCGACCTGGAGCGGCGCACCCAGGCGCAAGAGGATCGCGAGCGCAACCTGAGCCAGCAGTCGGAGGAGCTGAAGCGCGCCAAGCGCGTCCAGCGGCGGGAGCTGGAGCGGATCTCGGGTCTGAGCGCCTCGCAGGCCAAGCAGCTGCTGCTGGCCGAGGTCGAGCAGGAGGCTCGCCACCAGGCTGGGGTTAGGTTGCAGGAGATCGAGGCGGAGACCAAGCGGGAGGCGGAGCGGCGCGCCCGCAACATCCTCTCGGTGGCGATGCAGCGGCTCGCGGCCAGACATGCCAGTGACAGCACGACCCGGCTGGTCGAGCTGCCGAGCGACGAGATGAAGGGCCGGATCATCGGCCGTGACGGTCGCAACATCCGGACACTGGAAAGGCTCAGCGGTGTCGACGTGATCATCGACGAGACCCCGTCCGCCGTGGTCCTGTCGAGCTTCGACGGGGTGCGCCGCGAGATCGCCCGGATCACGCTGGAGCGGCTGATCGCGGACGGAAGGATCAACCCGGCGCTGATCGAGGAGACCTACCAGCACGCCACGGTCGAGATCGAGGAGCGGATCACGGAAGAGGGCGAGCGCGCGGCCCTCGAGGCCCGCGTGAACGGCGTGGACCCGGAGCTGATCCGGCTTCTCGGCAAGCTCGAGTTCCGAACCAGCTACGGGCAGAACGTGCTGGAGCACCTGGTGGAGTGCTCCCACCTCGCGGGGCTGATCGCCGCGGAGCTCGGAGCGTCGGTGGAGACCGCGCGCCGCGCCGCCCTGCTGCACGACATCGGCAAAGCGGTGACCCACGAGGTCGAGGGCCCGCACGCGGCGGTCGGCGCCAACTTCGCCCGTCGCCACGGCGAGCCCGAGGCAGTGGCTCACGCGATGGAGGCCCATCACAACGAGGTCCAGCCGCGCACCGTGGAGGCCGTGATCGTGCAGACCGCGGACGCGCTTTCTGGGGCGCGTCCGGGTGCCCGCGGCGACTCGCTGGAAGAGTACGTCGAGCGCCTGCGTGACCTCGAGGGGATTGCCTCTCGCTGCGACGGCGTGGAGCGCGTCTACGCGATGCGAGCCGGCCGCGAGGTTCGGGTGATCGTGGATCCGGGCAAGATCGACGACCAGCAGGCTGCCCTGATCTCGCACGAGATCGCGGTCGCGATCGAGAAGGAGATGGAGTACCCCGGCCAGATCAGGATCACCGTGATCCGCGAGAGCCGGTCGACCTCCATTGCCAGCTAGGGGCGGCGATAGGCTTCCGATCGCATGGACGAGACCCTGTTCTACGCCTTCGGGATCGCGCTGGTGCTCTCGGCGCTCGCCCTCTCGGCGCTCGGCCTCCGCAGCCAGAGATTTCCCCCGAGCCGGGTCGTGCTTGCTGGGGTCGTCGCCTACTTCGTGGCGCTGGTGGGCGCCACAAGCACCTTTGCCGTCCTCAACGCCCGCGACGAACAGCGCAAGCGTGACGCCGAGCACGCCGAGGCCCCCGCGACCGTGCCCGCCGGTGGGGAGCAAACGACGACGACCGGTGCCACCACGACAACGAAGGCGGGCGGGGAAACCGTCAAGGTGAGCTCGCCGGCGGACGGCTTGCTCGTCTTCGAGCCGAGCAAGCTGACGGCGAAGGCCGGGAGCGTGACGATCGACTACGACAACCCGTCGCCCGTCGACCACAGCGTCGCGATCGAGGCGGGTTCCGAGACGCTTGCCGAGAGCGAGATCGCCGCCGACGCCACCCTCACCGCCACCGCCGACCTCGAGCCCGGCGAGTTCGTCTTCTACTGCACCGTGCCCGGGCACCGCGAGGCCGGCATGGTGGGCACCCTGACGGTCAAGTAGACGGGGGCCGTTGTCCTGCCTTGCCGCCGGTATGCGAGGTCTATCCAGAACGAGATACTGAGTAACGCGATGTCGGAGGAGAACGTCGAGACCGTCCGCCGCCTCTACGGCTTGTGGCCCGATCGCGACTTCTCGTCCGCCGAGGAGGTCGTCCATCCCGATGCCGTCTTCGACGTGTCGCGAAACGTGTTCAACCCGGGCGTGTACCGCGGCATCGATGGATTCCTGCGCTTCATCGAGCAGGTGGACGAGATGTGGGGGAACTTTCAGTTTGAACCCGAGGAGTTGATAGACGCGGGTGACAACGTCGTCGCGGCCATTCGGATATCGGGGAAGGGGCGCGAGAGCGGGGTCGAGGTCGAGATGCAGCTGTTCGTCATCTGGACCTTCCGCGAGGGCAAGGTGCTGCGCTACACGGGCGGCTACCGGGACCGCTCGGAGGCCCTTGAAGCCGCCGGGCTGCAGGAGTAGCAGCCGCGCTGCTCTGGCCTGTCGGTCATGCTAGAGCGCCGCATCGCAGCCAGACACGGGATACTCGGCCATCCTGAAATGCCGCCACGTACGCAATATGCGAAGCACGGCGATCTGAACATCGCCTACCAGGTCACGGGCGAGGGGCCGATCGACATCGTGGTCGTGCCGTCATTCGTCTCGAACATCGAGTTCTGGTGGGCACACCCCGTGATGAAGGCCTGGTGGGATCGAGTGTCCTCGTTTGCACGTTTAGTCCTGTTCGACAAGCTGGGCACAGGCTGCTCCGATCCCGTCTCGGGGCCGCGCACGCTGGAGCAGAGATCCGACGAGATCAAGGCCGTGATGGCCGCCGTCGGATGCGAGCGCCCGGTGCTCTTCGGTCTCTCCGAGGGTGGCCCGTCCAGCATCGTCTTCGCTGCGACCCACCCCGGTCAGGTCCAGGCGCTCGTGCTGTTCGGGACGTTCGCGAGCGTCGGCCTCGTTGATGCTTCGCCCGACGAGATCCGCGCCCAGCTCGAAAAAGAGGGCGTCGCGGAGCGTTACTGGCCGACCGCCCCACAGCTCGAGCGCATCGCGGCCTTCCGACAGCGGATTCTCGATAGCTGGGGAGAGGGCGAGGCGCTCGCGCTGCTCGTGCCAAACCAAGGCGATGCGCAGCAGCAGGCGACGGCGGAGCGGCTGTGCGCGAGCCCCGGCATGGCCCGCGCCACTATGGAGTCCGCAGCGATGATCGACATCAGGGACGTCCTGCCCACGATCAACGTTCCCACACTTGTCGTCCACGCGGACGAGGACCTCGTCCCCATCCAGTCGGGTCGCTACATTGCCGACCACATTCCGGGGGCGCGCTTCCTGGAGGTAAAGGGGCGTGACCACGCCCCGTGGCTGACCGACCCGGACCGGATCGCCGGCGAGATCGAGGAGTTCCTGACCGGCGTTCGCCACGTCCGCGAGCCCGACC
This sequence comes from Actinomycetota bacterium, assembly GCA_038040415.1. Taxonomy (GTDB): domain Bacteria; phylum Actinomycetota; class Thermoleophilia; order Solirubrobacterales; family 70-9; genus AC-56. The sequence continues at coordinate 19,707 of JBBPIK010000027.1, read as the reverse complement.
GCGTGCTCGCGACGGTGCTCTTCACCGACATCGTCGGCTCGACCGAGCGGGCAGCGGAGCTCGGGGATGCGCGCTGGCGCGCCGTGCTCGAGCGTCACGGCGAGGTAACCCGCTCCGAACTCGCCCGCTTTGGCGGTAGGGAGGTGAAGTCCACCGGCGACGGCTTCCTCGCCACCTTCGACGGCCCCGCGCGAGCCATTCGCTGCGCGGAGGCGATACGCGGCGCTGTGCGTGGGCTCGGGATGGAGATCAGGGCCGGCATCCACACCGGCGAATGCGAGGTCATGGGCGACGACGTCGGTGGGATCGCGATCCACATCGCGGCCCGGGTCAACGCCGTGGCAGTGTCCGGGGAGATCCTGGTATCGCGCACGGTGCGCGACCTCGTCGTCGGCTCCGGAATCGCTTTCGAGGAACGTGGCACGCAAACGCTCAAGGGCGTGCCCGGCGAATGGAGCCTGCTCGCCGTCGTGCCGGAGGGTGCTGCCCAGGAGAGCCCAGAGCTGAAGATCACGAAGATCGAGACGCCGAGCCCGCGAGAGACGATGCGACGAAGTGATCGGATTGCCGCGGCCGTAGCCCGGCGCGCCCCCGGGGTGCTTCGGGCCGCCAGTCGGCTAGAGACTCACAGAAGGGCTCGCCAGGCGACCTGAGTCGGCGGCGCCGGCGGTTCCCATCGCGCCGCTACCCTCTGGCCATGGCGACGTACCACGTCACCACCTTCGGCTGCCAGATGAACGAGCACGACTCCGAGCGGATGAAGGGGATGCTCGACTCGCTCGGCTACCAGGAGGTCGCGGAGCGCTCGGCGGCCGACCTGATCCTCTTCAACACCTGCTCCATCCGGGAGTCGGCGGACAACCGCTTCATCGCCCATCTGGGGGAGGCGAAGCGGCTGAAGTCGGAGACGCCGGAGCGCGTGGTGGGGGTCGGCGGCTGCTGGGCGCAATCCGTCAAGGATGAGGTCTTCGAGCGGTTCCCGTTCGTGGACGTCGCGTTCGGGCCAGGGCAGATTCACCGGCTGGCCGAGTTCCTGACCCAGGACTCCCTCACCGCACAGGGCTATTTCGAGTTCGAGGGATTCTCGGGCCACCTGCCCGCGAAGCGGGCGCGGGAGTTTCAGGGCTGGGTGCAGATCTCCGTGGGCTGTAACTGCGCCTGTGCCTACTGCATCGTTCCGCAGACGCGCGGGCGCGAGGTCAGCCGCCGCCCCGCGGAGCTGATCGCGGAGATCGAGTCGCTGGCCGCCGACGGGGTTCGCGAGGTGACCCTGCTCGGCCAGAACGTGAACAGCTACGGGCGCGACCTGCCGAAGCCCGAGCGGATCACGTTCGCCGAGCTGCTTGGTCGCGTGGACGCCGTGGAGGGCATCCAGCGCATCCGCTACACGAGCCCGCACCCGAAGGACATCCGCCACGACGTGATTCGCGCTCACGCCGAGTTGCCGGCGCTGTGCGAGCACATCCACCTACCGCTTCAGTCGGGCTCGAGCGGGATCCTGAAGGCGATGCGGCGAACGTACAACCGGGAGCGCTACCTCGACCGCGTCGCCCAGATCCGTGAGCACCTCCCGGACTGCGCCCTGACCACCGACATAATCGTCGGTTTCCCTGGTGAGACGACCGGCGACTTCGCCGAGACCCTGGAGGTCGTTGACCAGGTTGGCTACGACGGCGCCTTCACGTTCATCTTCTCGCCGCGCCGAGGGACCGAGGCGGCGACGATGGCAGACCAGGTCTCGCATCCAGTGAAGAAGGAGCGAATGGCGCGCCTGGTGGAGCTGGTCCAGCGCCGCGCCCGCGCGCGCGCCCAGCGCTTCGTCGGGCGGAGGATGGAGGTGCTCGTCGAGGGCCCCAGCAGGACCGACCCGGCGCGGCTCCGAGGCCGCACGGGCCACAACAAGACGGTCAACTTCGAGGGCATGGCCGAGGCCGGCGAGCTGGTCGAGGTCGAGATCACCGACGCGACGTCGACCACCTTGTCCGGGTACGAGCTGCTGAGCGCCAGGGCGGGGGAGGGGAACGGATGCCCGCCGTCGTCGAGCTGACCCCTCTCACCCTGCGGGGTGGGGATCTGCTCCACCAGCTGGAGAGCAAGACCGGGATCGCCCCGTTCAAGACCAGCGATGCGTCAGGGACGAAGACGTACTACCTGGACGGGGCGGCGAATGTCGATCGATTCCAGGCAGCACTCGATCGCATCGAGCCGGACTGGGTCCGGCACCTGATGCTCCGGGTCCTGTCTCAAGCCGAGTAGCTCTGCCACCCAGCTCTCTCGAGGTCCTGGCGATCTTCGGCCCCACCGGGGTCGGGAAGACAGCGGTCGCGGTCGCGGTCGCGGACCTGTTGCGCGGCCGGGGCGAGCAGGTGGTCGCTGTCTCGTGCGATGCAATCCAGGTCTACCGGGGACTGGAGACGCTCGCCGGGACGGCGACTCCGCAGGAGCGCTCGCAGCTAGAGCACCGGCTGGTCGGCTTCGTCGAGGTGAGTGGCGAGTTCAGCGCCGGCCAGTTCGCGACCCTTGCGCACGCCGAGATCGACCAGCTCCTCGCCGAGGGACGGCGGCCAATCGTGGTGGGGGGGACCGGGCTCTACCTGCGTGCCGCGCTCGCCGACCTCGAGCTTCGACCGCCGGTCCCGCCCGAGGTGCGCAGCGAGGTCGAGGCCGAGATCGCCGCCCAGGGCCCGGAGGCGCTTCACAGTGAGCTCGATCCGGACGTCGCCGCGACGGTCCATCCCAGGGACCGCAAGCGGGTGGGTCGCGCGCTCGAGCTCCAGCGCGCGGGCATCGACCCGCCGCGAGGGAGCGAGCAACTGTGGACCGCAAGGCTCCGTCGCCCCACCTTGCTCGTCGGGCTCACGATCGACCGCGAGGAGCTTGGGCGCCGCATCGACGCCAGGGTGGAGCAGATGGTCGCCGCCGGTGCCGTGGAGGAGGCGCGCCGCGCCGGCGAGGCCGCCGCCTCCCGGACCGCCCGGGCCGCGCTGGGGTTCGAGGAGCTGCTCGCCGGCGATGTGGAGGCGGTGAAGCGCGCCCATCGTGCCTACGCGCGCCGCCAGCTCACCTGGATGCGAAAGATGCCCGGCGTCGAGTTGATCGACCGCACCGGCCGCGACGACGGCAGCGTCGCCGAGCAGATCGTCGCCGCGCTCGACAGCCGAGGCTCGCGCGCCGAGGCTGAGCGGGCGATCGAATAGCTTCTCGACGATGCGGTTCGAGAAGTGGCAGGCGCTCGGCAACGACTACCTGATCGTGGAGGCCGGCGTCCTGCCGTGGGAGCTGACCCCGGAGCGGGTCCGGCGCCTCTGCGAGCCGCACTTCGGAGTGGGCTCGGATGGTGTCTTGGCCCTCTCGAAGGCCGAGGACCCGCGCCACGTCGCCGAGTTGCGGATCTTCAACCCCGACGGCTCGGAGGCCGAGCTCTCCGGCAACGGGGCACGGCAGGCAGCGCTCTACCTCCGGCGCGCGGGGTGGACGGACACCGACGAGTTCTCGATCCTCACCAAGGCGGGCGAGGTTCGCCCCACGATCAGCTCGCCGGACACCGCGACACTGGCCATGGGCAGGGCGTCGGTGACTTCGCCCGACTTTCCCTCCGGTGGCCGCGACGGCACCGGCGCACTGACCGCAGGGGGGCGGAAGTGGCGCTTCCAGCATGTCTCGATCGGCAACCCGCAGTGCGTGATCGAGGCCGGGGAGGAGGTCGAGGAGCTGGACTTGGGCTCGCTCGGCCCCGAGGTCGAGCGCAGCGAGCTGTTCCCGAACCGCACCAACGTCTCGTTCATCAGGATCGACGGTTCCGGGGTCAGAGCGCGGATCTTCGAGCGCGGGGTGGGGGAGACGCTGTCCTCCGGGACCGGCGCGAGCGGTGCAGCGGTAGCGGCCGTCCTCCGGGGCGCGTCCAGCCCGATCACGGTGACGATGGACGGGGGAGAGCTTCAGGTCGAAGTGGGGGAGGACCTCGAGGTGCGGCTGACCGGGACCGCGGAACCGGTGTTCCGGGGTGAGCTCTCGCCGGAGCTCGTGCGCGCCCTGGACACGGCGTAGGCCGCAGCGCCTCGCAGGCGCTTACCCTTCGCCATTCCGATGGCAACCTCCGAGACTTCCCAGCGCACCCTGGCCTCGCCCTCGCGCCGCCTGGAGGCCGTGCCGGCCTACATGTTCGCCGAGCTCGAGCGCCGAGTCGCCCAGAAGCGCCAGGCGGGCGTTGACGTGATCAGCCTCGGGATCGGCGACCCCGACCGCGCCACCTTCCCGCACGTCGTCGAGGCGATGCAGAACGCGGTCGCGGATCCGGCCAACCACCGCTATCCGACCAATCGGGGCCGGGAGGAGTTCCGCGACGCCTGCGCCGAGTTCTACGCTCAGCGCTTCGGGGTCGAGATCGATCCAGGCTCCGAGGTGATACCCGCGATCGGCGCCAAGGAGTGCATCTACAACCTCTGCTTCGCCTTTCTCGACCCTGGCGACGTTGCCCTCGCCGCCGACCCGGGCTATCCCGTCTACACCGGGGGGCCTGCGCTGGCCGGCGCCGAGGCGGCGCTGATGCCGCTACACCCGGAGCTCGGCTTCGTGCCCGATCTTGACGCCATCCCGGGCGAATCGTTGAGACGCGCCAGGCTCCTGTTCATCAACTACCCCAACAACCCGACCGGCGCGGTGGTCCCCGAGGGCTTCTTCGAGCGCGTCGTGGAGCTCGCACGGGAGCACGAAATCCTGGTGGTCCACGACAACTCCTACTCGGAGACCACCTACGACGGCTACGTGGCGCCGAGCTTCCTGGCGACGCCCGGCGCCAAGCAGGTGGGGATCGAGGTCTTCTCGCTGTCCAAGGGGTTCAACATGACCGGCTGGCGCTGCGCGGCCGTGCTCGGAAACGCCGAAGCGATTGCCTCTTACTGGCGCCTCAAGACGAACGTCGACTCGGGTCTGTTCGAGGCCGTGCAGCTGGCGGGCGCGGCGGCCCTCACGGGGCCGCGTGGGCCAGTCGAGGAGATGAACGTGGTCTACGCGCGCCGCCGCGACCTGGTCGTGGAGGCGTTGCGCGGGATCGGCGTCCGGATCGACCCGCCCAAAGGGACGATCTACGTGTGGGCGCCGGTTCCCGATGGCCATACCTCGGCGTCCTTCGCGGAACGGGTGCTGGAGGAGGCCGCGGTGGTCGTCTCTCCGGGGTCAATGTATGGGCCGAGCGGCGAGGGTTTCTTCCGCATCTCGCTGACCACGCCCGACGATCGGATCGCGGAGGCGATGACCCGAATGCGCAAGCACCTCGCCTAGGACGTTAATCCCTTCTCAACCTTTCGTTTAGGCGTGTCCATTACGGTCGTGATTCGCTAAGCCAGTTTCGGGTACTGGCCGATGCACTCAATCGATGGTTCAGCTGGGGACATTGCTCGCGCTCGCCTGCGCCCTGGCCACCAATGTCGCGATGCTCTGCAAGTACCGGGGCGCGGTGGCGGCGCCAGCCGTGCGGCTCAGCCAGCCGCTGCGAAGCGCCGCGGCCCTGTTTCGCTCGCGATGGTGGGCGATCGGCTTCGGGATCGCAGTTGGCGCGTGGGCCCTGCACGTCGCAGCGCTCGCGGTGGCTCCCATCTCGCTGGTGGAGACGACCATCTCCGGCGGGCTGGTGCTGCTGGCCTGGTTTGCCCAGCGCTGGTTCGGCGTTCGCGTCGGGCCACGCGAGTGGCTGGGCCTCGGCCTTTGCGCGGTCGGCCTGGGGCTGCTGGCCGTCACCTCGGTGGACTCCGGCGCCGGCAGCGCGAGCTATTCGACCGCCGCGATGATCTCCTTCGAGGTGGGCGCCGTGGGAATTGGGGCGTTGCTGCTGCTCTCCGGAAGCATGGGCTCCGTGAGGCGCTCCAGCGGGCCACTGCTCGGGGTGGCCGCCGGGCTGCTGCTCGGGGTGGCCAACGTCTCGGTGAAGGCGCTCACCGGGACCGTTCCGGGCGACCTGCTCGCCATCGTCAGCCCCTGGACGCTGATGGCAATCGTGGCGGGCGTGGGTGCCTTCTTCGGCTTGGCCCGGGGGATGCAGACGGGTGACGCGATCCCGGTGATCGCGCTCACCTCCGTGGCGGCGAACTGCGCCTCCATCGTCGGCGGCATCCTCGTATTCGGCGACCCCGTCGGGGACGACCCGCTGGCCGTGGTGGCGCGCTGCGTTGCATTCGCCGCCGTGATTGCGGCCGTCGCGCTGATGCCCGCACCGCGCCGGACCGCCAGCGCCCCGGCGTAGCGCCCGCTCGCACATAGGATCCGGAGCGTGGCGGAGCGTCAGTGGATCTCGTCCGGCTCCCCGTGGGAGCCGAAGGTCGGCATCTCCCGCGCCCTACGCGCGGGCGATCGCGTCCTCGTCTCCGGAACGGCCCCGATCTGGCCCGACGGCCACTGCCACCCAGATCCGGAGATCCAGGCGAAGCGCTGCCTCGAAATCATCCTGGCGGCGCTGCGGGAGGCAGGCGCGGGGCCGGAGCAGGTCGTAAGGACACGGATCTTCCTCACCAGCGCCGACGACGGTGACGTGGTTGCGCGCGCGCATGCCACAACCTTCGGCGACGCGCGGCCAGTCTCGACGATGGTCGTCGTCAAAGGCTTTCTAGACTCGCGCTGGAAGGTCGAAATCGAAGCCGAGGCAATCCTCGAATAGCCCGCCGGAACGCACCGATGGTCGAGTTGCGTTCGTCTATCCGACGCAACTCGGCCATCGCGGGTGTGTAGAGCGGTGCAGCCTAGGCTGCGGCGGGAAGTTTGCCCTCGGCCGCGAGGGTGTCGTGCAGCCCCTGCTCGAGGCCGCGCGGCGAGTAGCCGAGCTCGGCTATCGCCTTGTCGTGCTTGGCCCAGAAGGTGACGTTGTCGGCCGAGCTGATCAGCTCGCGGAGGTTCGGGCCCTGGCCCATCACCTTGCCGACGACCGGCCCGAACGGAGTCATCGCCTTCATCAGCGAGGTCGGCAGGGAGCGTTGGGGCGCCTTCTTGCCGGCCACCCGGGCGAGCGTCTGAATCAGCTCGCGCATCGTGGTGATCTGGCCGCCCAGCACGTAGGCCTCACCCGGCTTGCCCTTGTCGAGGGCAAGCCGGACACCGGCCGCGACGTCGTCGACGTACACCATGTTGAAGCCCAGGTCCGGGAAGGCGAGCAGCGGCATCCGCCCGGCAAGAAACTGGTTCATCTGCTTGCCGATCGGCGAGTGGTCCTGCGGTCCGTACACACCCCCCGGCTGGACGATCACGCAGGGAAGCTCCTCCTCCGCGATCAAGCGCTTGGCCAGCCGGTGCGCCTCGAGCTTCGTCTCCTCGTAGTAGGACGTGAAGCTCCCCCCTGGATGCTCGTAGCCTTCGTCCACGACCTGGCCCTTGGTGTTGCCGAAGGCACCCACGGTGGAGATGTAGACGACCTTTGGAAGTTTCGCCTCGAGCGCCGCGCGCAGCACGTTCTCGGTGCCGACCACGTTCGCCTCGTACATAGCTCGGTGCTCCGATTCGGGGATCCCGACCTCGTAGACCGCGGCCCCGTGGATTGCCGCGTCGCAACCCTGCATCCCGGAGGCGATCGCCTCCTTGTCCGAGAGGGCTCCGGGCACGAGCTCGCAGCCGAGATCGGCGAGCGCCTTGCCCTTCTCGGGGCTGCGCGCGAGCGCCCGCACCTGGTCGCCCCGCTCGCGCAGCCTGCGAACCACATGGCCGCCGATGAAGCCGGTTCCTCCGGTGACGAAGACCCTCATCCGCGCGGAAGCCTATCCGGCTCTGGGCGTGGGCCGAGCGGCCTACACTTGAATGAGTGCAGAGAACCCGCCAAGGCCGCACCGCACAGTCCAACTACGGGGCCGGTGGAGCCGGATTGGAAAATCCGCGGGCACGCCAGCGTGCGCTGGCGATCGGGGTCCTGGCGACCTCGCCTCGCGACGACGACGATCCACTGGCCGAGCTGAAGGAGCTCCTGCGGACCGCGGGGGTGGCGACCGCCGGAGAGCAGGTGCAGGTGCGTGCACGGCCGGACCCGGACCGTTACCTCGGACGCGGCAAGCTGGCCGAGGTGAAGGCGGAGATCGCTCGCAGCGATGCCAACCTGATCGCCTGCGACGACGAGCTTGTTCCTCGCCAGGAGCGGAACCTCGAGGCGGCGCTCGGCGTGCCGGTAATCGATCGCACCGCCGTCATCCTCGACATCTTCGCGGACCACGCCCACAGCGCGGAGGGGAAGCTCCAGGTCGAGCTGGCGCAGCTCGAGTACAACCTGGCGCGCATGCGGGGCCTGTGGACCCACCTCGAGCGGCTCGGCGGCGGGATCGGGACCCGCGGCCCGGGGGAGACCCAGATCGAGACAGATCGCCGTCTGGCTCGCGACCGGATCGCGACCCTACGCCAGCGCCTCGAGCGGCTGAAGCGAAACCGCGACGTCATGCGGGCGCGGCGCGGCGACTCCGCGCTGCCCACCGTCGCTCTGGCCGGCTACACGAACGCCGGCAAGTCGACGCTTCTGAACGCGCTCACCGGGGCCGGGGTGGGGGTGGGCGAGAGGCTGTTCCACACACTCGACCCAACCACCCGCGCCTACCGCCACCAGGGCCGGCGATACCTGGTGACCGACACGGTCGGCTTCATCCGTAAGCTCCCGCACGAGCTGGTCGAGGCGTTCAAGGCCACGCTCGAGGAAACCGTGCTCGCTGATCTCATCGTCCACGTGGTCGACGCGTCGGAGCCGGAGGAGTGGCGCCGCGAGTCGATCGCGGCCGTCGATTCGGCGCTCCAGGAGATCGGGGCGGACGAGGCACCACGGCTTGTCGCCTTCAACAAGGTGGACCTCCTGGACCCCGCCGACGTACGCGAGCTGATGATTCGCGAGCCCGGCGCAGTGGCGATCTCCGCCACGACTGGGCAGGGGCTCGAGGAGCTGCGGGACCGGATCGAGGACGCTTTCTCAGAGACGCTGCGGCCCGTTGAGCTGCTGTTCCCCTACTCGGAGGGCCGGGCCCTCGCCGAGCTGCACGAGCTGGCCGGCGACCTCGAGCGCGAGGACCGCGCCGAGGGCGTGCTCGTAAGGGCCCGCATCCCCGCGGCGCTGGCCCACAGGTTCGCCGACTTTGCGCGAAACGGCCTCGGCCCCGGCTAGGGCGCATCGCAAGAGAGAACATCTGGCCTCCCGTTACTGGGACTATTTGGGGTGTATGGTTAGTGACGGACGCCGGGCTTCAGGGTCGCCCGGCGGGAGGAGATTCGGATGTTCAGGTTTCACCCGCTCGCCCCCAGCGGGGCCAGACTGCGCCTGTGGATTGCGGTAGCGACCGTCGCGGTCCTCCTTGCGACCGCCGCTCCCGTGCAGGCCGCACAGTCCGCGTACGTCACCGTCGCGAACAGCGTCCACCAATACGACATTGTCGCGGGCGGCCTGTTGGTGCCGATGGTTCCGGCCAAGGTGCCCACCGGCGAGTCCCCGACGGCGATGGCGGTGAGCCCGGACTTCGAAAGCCTTTACGCCGCCAACGAAGACGGCGCCAGCGTCTCCCAGTACGACATCGGCCGCGACGGGGCGCTGTCGCCCAAGAGCCCCGCCAAGCTGGCCACCGGCTTCTCCCCGCAGGGCGTGGCGGTAAGCCCGGACGGCCAAAGCGTCTACGTCTCCCTTGCCGGCCCCGCCAATGTCGCGCAGTACGACGTCGGTCCCGGCGGGGAGCTTTCACCGAAGAGCCCCGCCACGGTGGCCGCCGGCGGCACTGCGTACGGGGTGGCGGTGAGCCCGGACGGCCAAAGCGTCTACGTCACCGACTACACGTTGCCTAACGTCTGGCAGTACGACGTCGGCACCGGCGGGGAGCTTTCGCCCAAGAGCCCCGCCACGGTTTCGTACTTCGGCGACGGCGCGAGAGGGATTGCGGTGGGCCAGGACGGCGAGAGCGTCTACGTCGCCAACTCCTTCGGCCGCAGCAGTGATGTCTGGCAGTACGACGTCGGCCCGGGCGGGGCGCTCGCGCCCAAGAGCCCGGCCACGGTGGCCGCCGGCGGCGATTCGGCAGGGGTGGCGGTGAGCCCGGACGGCCAAAGCGTCTACGTCGCCAACCAGATGGAGGCTAGCGTCTCCCAGTACCACGTCGGCGCGGGGGGCTGGCTGGCACCGATGGCCCCCGCCACGGTGGCCGCCCACGAGGGCTCGTACGGGGTCGGGGTGAGCCCGGACGGCGAAAGCGTCTACGTCGCAAACAGAGGCAATGACTCCGAGGCTTGTCTGGGCAATCCTGGCGCATGCGGAAACGTCTCCCAGTACGACGTCGGTCCTGGCGGGAAGCTTTCGCCGAAGAGCCCGGCCAAGGTGGCTACCGGAACCGGCGGGGGCGCGGTCGGGGTGGCGGTGAGCCCGGGTCGGGTACCGACCACCAAGAAGCAATGTAAGCGCGGGGGCTGGAAGCAGTGGGGCTTTAAGAAACGGGGGCGATGCATTCCCTTCGTCAAGCGCAATGCTCGCCACTCCTGCCTTGCGGCACGTAAGGTGATCGGGCGCCACGCCTTCCGCCAGAAGTACAGCAAGGGCAAGCACCACCGGCTCGCGATGCGCCGCTGCTTCAGGCAGGAGATCCGCGCCAGGTAAGTAGCAGAATCCCGGACTTTGCGCGGAACCGCTAAGCCCCGGCTTGGCCCCCGTCTGGCGGCGGCTCTACGCTCTCAGCAGAATGGAGTTCGCCGTCCGATTGCTTCGGGAAGGAGCCCAGCTTCCCAGCCGCGCCCACGAGGGTGATGCCGGCCTCGACCTGCACGCCGTGGAGGCGGCGACGATCGGCCCAGGGGACAGGGCCAGCATCGGCACCGGGATCGTGGTCGAGGTTCCCCCCGGCCACGCGGGCCTGGTGCTGCCGCGCTCCGGACTGGCCGCCAAGCACGGGATTGCGCTCGTGAACGCGCCGGGCCTGATCGACTCGGGATACCGGGGCGAGGTCCGGGTGCTGCTCCTGAACACCGATCGCGCTCGCCCGTTCGAGGTCCAACCGGGCGACCGCATCGCTCAGCTCCTGGTGACGCCGTTCGCCGGCACCGAGCCCGTCGAGGCGGTGGCTCCGGTCGAGTCGACCGCCGGCATGGCTGTGGCGCCCGGTGGGAGCCCCGTCAGGGGCCAGGGCGGCTTCGGCTCCAGCGGCCGTTGAGCTCGCTCAGCTGAAGCTGAAATCAGCCGCCAAGCGCCGCCCGCCGGGCAGCTTCATGTGCGGCCGCTTCGAGCGCGTCGTCGAGCGGCTCGAGCTCGGGCTCACCGCCGTGGCGGCGAGCGAGCGCGAGCTGGATCAGGCGATCGGCGAGCCAGGCGTTCTTGGGCAGCAGGGGGCCGTGCAGGTAGGTGCCGATCATGTTCTGGCGCCGTACTCCCTCCAGGCCGTCCTTGCCGTTGTTGCCGTGGCCGCGGACCACCCGCCCCAGCGGCTCGGCGCCGTCGCCCAGGTAAGTCCGCCCGCCGTGGTTCTCGAATCCGGCCAGCTCCTTCGGCCCGTGGCCGAGGTCGACCTGGATCTCGATGTTGCCGACCAGCCGCGGTCCGGGCCGGCGGACAGTCTCGATGTCGGCGAGGCCAAGGCCTGGGATCCTCTCGTCGCCGAGCTCGTAGCTGTGACCAAGAAGCTGGTAGCCGCCGCACACAGCCAGCACCACGGCGCCGTCCTCCACGGCCTCGGCGAGCCCCGCGCGCTTGCTCGCCACCATGTCCTCAGCCACGATCCGCTGGTCACGGTCCTGGCCCCCGCCGACGTAGATCAGGTCATGGGCCCCGGCGTCGAGCTGCTCGCCCGCCCCCGCTGCGGCATAAGAGAATCCGATTCCGCGCCACTCGCAGCGCCGCCGCAGGAAGAGGATGTTGCCGCGGTCGGCGTAGATGTTCATCTGCTCGGGGTACAGCGCTACGGCGCGGAGCTCCATCAGGGTCGCTCCATGACCACGACGGTGGAGCCGAGGTAGCCATCTGCGGGCGGCACCTCGAGCCGACCAGCCGGGCGCAGGCCCAGCGAGACGGCCTCCGCCTCCAGGGCGCTCGCGTCCAGGGCGTCGAGACGGTCCGTGTGCTCCTCTTCGCTCAGGGCACCGTCGGGCGACACCGCCTGCCGGTGCCGGCGGATCTCGAGGCCCCCGGCGGCGGTGACGCAGGCGACCGGGAGGCTCGAGTACACCCAGCCGTCGAGCTCCCGGACGTCCGGGATCGCAGCTCCCTGGCCGTCCAGCGAGGCAGAGAAAGGCTGGACGATCGCGGCCGCAAGGCGGCCCCCAGGCGCGAGGTGGCTCGCCGCCCGCTCCAAAGCCGCATGGCGCGCGGACGCTGAGCCGAGCATCTGGAGGAGCTGCATCGGCGCCAGGATCAGCTCAAAGGCGCGCCGTAGGTCCAGAGCGCAAACGTCGGCGCACGTGGCCCGCACGGAATGCCCTTGCGCACTCGCCCGCGCTTGAAGCGCCTCGAGCAGGGAGGCGTCGGCATCGACAGCCCAGACCTCGCGGTCGCGACCGGCCAGGCGCAGTGCGACGCGGCCCACCCCGCAGCCCAGTTCCAGAACCGGACCAGCGGCGTCGTCGGCCAGGCCTTCCCAGGCTGGGATGTCCGCCGCATAGCCTCCGCACTCGACCTCGTGCCAGATGGCCGCCTTGGCCGCCCGTCTCACGCCCAGTACCTTTTCGCAAGTCCTCTCTTGGCGAGCAGGGTGCGGAGCTCGAGCAGTGCCGTGTACGTGGGCAAGGCAAAGAGCGGGCCGTGGGCGTCGGCGAGCGCGCGATCGAGGGAGCGGTCGATCGCTTCGGTGACCGTGATCGCCTCCGGCGGCAGCCCCGCGTACTTGAGGCGCACTGCCATCTCGGCGGCTCGGGTGCCTGCGCAGGCCACGTGGCGAACCTGACCGGCCAGGAGCTCGAAGTCGGCGTCCCAGACCCAGGAAACGTCGCGGCCGTCTGCGATCCCGTCGTTGAGCGCGATCCAGAGGTCGAGGCAGTGACCGTTGGCGCTCGTACCCGCCTCGAGCAGCAGCGTGCGCAGCACCTCGTTGGCGCCCGCGGGGTTCTTGATCAGGAGGATCGAGACGGTCTTGTCAGCCACCGCGATCGTCTCGACCCGCCCGAACACCGCCTCCATCTCGCCCAGCGCACGGCCCGCTTGCTCAAGCGGCATGCCGAGGCGCAAGGCGGCGGTCAGCGCGGCCAGAGCGTTGTAGACGTTGTACAGGCCGGGGAGGGGGAGACGCAGCTCGATCTCTCCTTCGGGCGTCCGCACGGTGGCGCGCGAGCCCCGCATGCCGTCCAGGTCGATACGGGTCGCGGCGACGTCCGGCCGCGGCCGGTCCGCGCGGCAGCGTGGACACGAGTAGTGGCCGAGATGCCCGACGAACGCTCGCTCGTACGCGTATGGCGCGCCGCAGCGGCGGCAGTGCTTGGCGTCGAAGGCGTGCTGGAGCTCCGGCAGTGCCTGACTCGGATCGTCGATCCCGAAGTAGGTCACGCCTGGGCGCCGGGCCAGGTCATGGTCGCGGCCGAGGTCGGCGATCAGCGGGTCGTCCGCGTTCAGCACGAACCCGGTCTGGCCGGCCAGAGCCGCCACGAGCTCCGCCCACTCGTCGGCCAGATGCTCGAGCTCGCCGTAGCGGTCCAACTGGTCGCGGAACAGGTTGCCGAGCACGATCAGGCCCGGTTTCAGCTCCGCTGCGATCCGGGGGAGCCAGGCCTCGTCGACCTCGAACAGGCCCTCCTCGCCCGGCTGCTCCAGCAGCGCGGTGGCCACGCCCCAGCTCATGTTCGAGCCCGCACGGTTGTGAACCGGCACGCGGCCCGCGGCCCGCAGCGCCGCGGCCAGCATCCCGGCTGTGGTCGTCTTGCCGTTGGTGGCGCTGACGATCACGGAGCCCCCTTGCAGCCGGGCGCCGAGTCGCGAGATCGCATCCGGCGCCAGGCGCAACAGCAGGCGACCGGGCAACGTCGTCCCCCCGCCGCGTCCGCTGCGGCGGCTGAGTGCCCCCGTTGCCCGCGCAAGCGCGAGCTTGGGGCCGAACATCCTGCTCATCGCGGCGGTGCGATCAGGGTCAGCGCCCGCGGAAGGATGCGGATCGTCGCCGGCAGATCGGCGAGGTGATCGCCATCCGCGTACACCGCGAAGGGCCGGTCGGCGCTGATCGTTACCTCAGCGGCGCGCAGGACCGTGATCTCGTCGTTGTCGACATGGCGGCCCTTGAACACCTTCGGCAGGTTAGCCAGGAAGCGGAGCTTCGCTACATGGCCGACCCAGACTACGTCGAGCCTGCCGTCGTCGAGCTCCGCGTCCGGGGCCATGAACATCCCCCCGCCGAAGGCCTTGCTGTTCGCGGCCGCGATGGAGTAGCCCGTGAACGAGTGAAGATGGCCGTCGAGCACGACCTCGAAGCGGGCGGGCTTCCAGGCGGCAAGGGCGCGCAGGGCCGCGTACAGATAGACGAGGTTCCCCTTCACGAACCGGGCCTGGTTGGCGATCCGGTTGGCCTCGGAGTCGATTCCGCAGCTGGCGATGCCCAGAAAACGGCGGTCGTTGACCTCGCCGACGTCGATCGCCCGGGTCGGGCCGGCCGCGAGCAGGTCGACGGCCCCGGGAATCTCAGTGGGGATCCCCAGCACGCGCGCCAGGTCATTTCCGCGGCCGCCCGGGATCACGCCCATCGGCACGTCCCCGCCGGCGAGGGCGCCGCCGATCTGCCCGATCAGGCCGTCGCCGCTCATCACCACCGGGATCTGGCCGGCCGCGGCGGCTTGGAGCGCCTCCTCGCGGCCGTGATCGAGGCTGGTGGTGAGCACCAACCTGTAGTCCAAGCCCCGGGCGCGGAGGGCACCCTCCAGTTCGGGCAGCACCTTGCGTGCCCGCCCGCCGCCGGCGGAGGGATTGACGATGATCAGATGACGCGCGGCGTTGGCCATGCCCGCAATCTAGTGCGGCTTGCGGCCGATCCAGTAGGTGCCGGAGACGGCGTCCCCGGTGGCCTCCGGCTCGATCCCGCGTTTGGCGAAGCCCCAGTCGAGGACGGCGTTGGGCGTGTAGAAGGGGGTCGCCTCTCCCCAGCTGGAGGCGACCACGACGTGGCCTCCGGGGCGCAGGACGCGGGCCACCTCGCCGATGAACGGCGGCATGTTGAGATGCGTGACCAGGTCGAAGGACTCGTCGTCGTAGGGCAGGTCGGCGGCGTCCGCGACCCGGAAGGCCACACGACCTTCGGGATCCAGGCCCACCTTGCCGGCGGCTGCGCGGAGCATCTCCTCGGAGAAGTCGATGCCGCGGACGCTCGCCTGTGGGAACTCGCGCGCAAGCAACAAAGCCCCCGCGCCCGTGCCCGTGCCCACATCGAGCACGCGCTCAGGCGCGGGCTTCACGTGGAGAAGCGCGGCGGCCAGCGGAGCGAGATGCTCCACCGAGCCTGCGCCGGTGCGCCCGTCCCAGCCGGGCGCGGAGCGATCGAAGAAGCGCCGCATCGGGCCGCGAATCGCCGGCCAGGCCCAGGGCACGCGCACGATCAACCGGTTCAGCATCCGGCCTGCGACGCGGATTCGCGTCGGTGTCGGTCGTCGCTCCGAGGTCGCCATCAGGCGCCGGCATCCGGGTGGCAAGTCGCATCCACTGAAGGCATCTTGCCGTCCCGCGTGATTTGCCGCCCTCGCCCGGTACGCTGCGCGGCCGATGCCGCGGAAGACGCTCGCGCGAGTGCTGGCTCCAGCCGTCCTCATGGCACTTGCCGGGCTGACGCTCGCCGCCTGTGGAGGCGATGACGGGGGAGAGCCGACCACGGCGAGCCTCCCCGAGGGCTGCCAGCAGTCGCAAGCGCCGCGCCCCCAGCGCGTGGACTTGAAGCCACCGCAGCGCAAGGTGCGACAAGGCCAGAGCCTGGTGGCCGCCGTCGACACGAGCTGCGGCCGCTTCGAGATCGCGCTCGAGGCCAGGGACTCGCCGAAGACGGTGAGCTCGTTCGTCTACATGGCGCGCCAGGGTATCTACGACGGCACCCTCTTCCACCGGATCGTGCCCGGCTTCGTGATCCAGGGGGGCGACCCGCTGGGCACGGGGAGGGGCGGGCCCGGTTACTCCGTGGACGAGCCGCCCCCGAATGGCACGGAGTACACGAGGGGGGCGGTCGCGATGGTGAAGGCGCAGCTCGATCCGCCGGGCCACTCCGGAAGCCAGTTCTTCGTGGTCACTGCGGCCGACGCCGGCCTGCCTCCGGACTACGCCCTGCTCGGGGAGGTGAGCTCGGGGGAAGACGTCGTCGATCGGATCGCCAAGCTCGGCGATCCGGCCAGCGGCGACGCCGGCACGCCGCTGGCCACCGTCGTGATCCGGACGATCGCCGTCAGCGAGGGCTAGAGCGTGGCTCGAGTCGAGGTCGGCGACAGCGCCCCGGACTTCGAGCTTCGCGGAACCGGCGGCCACACCGTCCGGCTCGCCGACTTCCGGGGGCGCTGGCTCGTCCTCGCCTTCTATCCCGGCGACTTCACGCCCGTGTGCACGCGGCAGTTCTGCTCCTATCGGGACGCGGCCGACCGGCTGGACGAGCTCGACGCCGAAGTGATCGGCGTGTCACCTCAAACGCTCGACTCACACGAGCGCTTCCGCGCCAAGCACGGCCTCACCGTGCCGCTGCTTGCCGATCCCGAGCGGGACATGATCCGCGCCTATGGCGTCCTCGGCCCGGGCGGCATGGTGCGCCGCTCGGTCTTCATCGTGGATCCCGAGGGGGTCGTGCGCTACCGGCAGGTCGCCCTGCTGGGGCTCCGCTACCAGGACGTGGACGACCTGAAGCGATCGCTTCGGCGCGCGCAGGCCGACGCCCCGGCCTGAGCGGACCGGCGACCGTGACGCAGGCCATCGAGCCGGCGGAGCTCGCGGTCGAGCGAGATGGACACCGGCTCTTTGGTGAGGCGATCGGGGACGGCCCGCCGATCGTGCTGCTCCACGGCATCACGGCCACGCGCCGCTACGTGGTCCATGGCTCGAAGGTCCTGGCTCGGCGCGGGTACCGCCAACTCTCCTACGACGCGCGCGGCCACGGCCAGTCCGATCCCGTCCCAGCGCATGGCGGCTACTCGTTCGCCGAGCTGGTTGCCGACTTGGAGGCGGTGCTGGATGCCGAGGCGGCCGGCCGGCCGGTGGTGCTCGCCGGCCACTCGATGGGGGCCCACACAGCCGTCTCCTATGCGCTCGCGCGCGGCGACCGGCTTGCCGCCGTGGTGGTGATCGGGCCCACCTACACGGGGTTCGTCGACGACGAGGCGCTCGCCGGCTGGGATCGGCTCGCGGACGGGCTGGAGCGGGGTGGGGTGGAGGGGTTCATGGACGCCTACGATCGAGGGCTCGACCCGGCCTGGCGAGAGACGATCCTGCGCTTCACTCGCCAGCGGATGCTCAAGCATCGCCATCCCCAGGCCGTTGCGCGCGCCATGCGCGAGGTGCCCCGGTCGGCGCCCTTCGAGGCGCTCTCGGAACTCGAGTTCTGCGAGGTGCCGGCGCTCGTGGTGGCGAGCCACGGCGCCGCAGATCCGGGGCACCCGTACAGCGCGGCCGCCGCCTACGCGGAGCGCCTACCCCAGGCGCGCCTGATCAGCGAAGCAGAGGGCGAGTCGCCGCTGGCCTGGCAGGGCGGCAGGCTGTCGCGGGAGATCGTCTCGTTCTGCGCCGAGCCGAGCGTCGCGGAAAGGTTCGGGTAATACGGGAGGGATTCGCCGGCCTACCGGCGCGGGCGATCGCGCAGCCGGTAGACCAGGCGCAGCCCGGACCAGGTGTCGCGGATCGCGCAGACCTTGTTGTCGACCATGCCGTTGGCGATCGCGATCTGGCGCACTACGTCCTCGGTTAGGTCCGTGGCGACCCGGAGGAGCCCTTCGGCCACGCGACCCAGAGTCCACCGTCCGGCTCCAGAGCGGCTGCAAGTGACGGGAAGCGCCGCTCGAGCTGGGACCGCCGGGTGAAGAAGGCGACGATCACGTCCAGCGGCCGGCGGACCCGGGTGCGAACGGCTACGCCGTCGGGCAGCCGGCCAAGCGTCTGCAAGAACTCGCCTGGAGCGCGGGCAAACGCGACCCGGTGACCCTCCGCGATTCCCAGCTTGCGGACAAGCGGGGTTCCCGAGTAGCCGGCCAAGTTATGTGAACCCGGGAGACACGCGCATCGGGTTGCAGCCTATGTAACGACCCCGCCCCGCCCCCGTATGCTTGCCGACCATGATCGACGATGGCCACGGGGTCCACTACGCGGCGGTGCAGCGGGGGACGCCGGTGTACGGCTCCGATGGGGTGGAGATCGGCAAGGTCGACGAGGTCGTCGACAACTACCGCGAGCACATCCTCGACGGGGTTGTGATCGAGACTCCCGGTCGCGAGCTTCGCTTCGTGGACGGCCCGGAGGTGGCTCGGACAGCCGAGCGCGGGGTCACCCTGGCGATCACCTCAGCCGAGGCAGCCTCCCTGCCGCCGCCGAAGCGCGCGGCGGCCACCTTCCGGCCGAATCCGCGCACCGGGCGGCTGGGGCGCCTTTTCGGGGGCGGCTGGAAGCGCCAGTAGCGCCCCTGCGCCGCCGGAAAGCCACTCCCTGGCGAGGGCCCCTAGGGCGGGTTGCCGACCAGGATCCACTGCCCCGACTCGCCGCGCCGAACCTTGCCCTGCCGAGTGAGGTTTCGCAGCGCAAGCGTCACCGTCGGGCGGCGGGCACCGACCAGGTCGGCGAGCGTCTGGTGGGAGAGCCGGATTGGTAGGACGGCGCCTTCCGGGGCCTTCCGCCCCCACAGCTCGGTGAGCTGCCAGAGGCTGAGCAGCAAGCGTTCCTCGACCCCGACCGTGTTGGCGATTGCGGCGCTGACCGCGAGCCGGCGCGATCGTCTCAGGGCGCGCTCCGTGAGGGCCTCAAGGAGCTGGGGCACCTCTCTGGCTCGGGCCGCGAGCGCCTCGTCCAGCACCGCGATTGCGGCCGGCTCGATCACCGTCCAGGACAGCTGCTCGAACGATGCGGCCTGATCCTGCCAGGGACGGAACAGGTCGCCCCGGCCGAGCAGCTCCAGGCTGCGACCCCGCCCGGAGACCAGAACTCGGCGACCGACAAGACCGTCGAGCACCAGGAACCCCATGTGGTCGGCGGAAGGCTCGTGCGCGTCCGGCTCCCATGGGCCGCGCTTGAGCTTCAGCACACCGGCGGAGAGTGGCGATCCGCGGCCATAGCCGTCGCGGAGCGCCGGCGGCACGGCGCGCGCCAGCTCCACATCCCGCTCGAGCAGGTCGATTCGGTCTGCGTCCCTCACCGCGCGATTGTGATTGTTGATGGCGGATACGGTGCCCACAAGGGTCCACTACCCGGGGTGTACGCCAGAAAACCGCCCGTCTTCCGTCCAAAGGCCTCACCCCACAGGCGCAAGCCTGCGAGGCGGGGAACCGGAATCACCTGTCAGATCACTGACAGTCGATTGCGTGAGCGTCGTCGGCTAGCATTGGGGCCACTGGGCTGCCCTGGGCCATTGCCACGGATGGGGCTCTCGTAGCCTCCAGCGAGTTGCGTTCGAGAAAGGTTGAAACGGGAATGTCTGGGCTCAGCGGTAGCCAGGGGGGGCGGGCGCCAGCCGAGACGGTTTCCACGGCCACAGTCGCCAACCCTGAGCGCGCGAGGCAGCCGTCGCTGCATGGCCACTCGAGCGTCCCGACCACCGGTGCCGAGGGCGAGCTGCTCCGCCGCTACACGGAGACGGGCGATCCGGCGCTGAAGGA
>JBBPIK010000108.1:0-5811 GCA_038040415.1 Actinomycetota bacterium | reverse complement strand
CAAGCCGCACCTGGCGCGGATCAAGCCGCTGGCTCAGGACTGGGGCGTGAACGGCTTCGGGTCGCCGAGCTTCGTCTACTTCCTCTACGCGTTCAAGCTCGTCATCTATTTCGGCGGCGCGATGGCGGTTATCTCGCTGACGCCAGGGCTGGGGTCGCTGGGCGACTTCTCCGATTGGTGGAGCGAGCCGATTGTCTTCCAGAAGCTCGCGGTCTGGGCGCTGCTCTGGGAGCTTCTCGGCCTCGGCGCCGGCTCTATGCCGCTCAGCTTCCGGTTCAAGCCGCTGATCGGCGGCCCGCTCTACTGGCTGCGGCCGCGGACTGTGCGGTTGCCGCCGTGGCCCGACAAGATCCCCCTGACGGCGGGCTCGTACCGGACGCTTGTCGACAACGTGCTCTATGGCGCGGCCGTCGCCGCGGGCCTCTTCCTGCTCTTCTCGAGCGGGATCGACGTGGCCCGGACCGAGGCGGGGCGCCTGCCGATCGCTGGGATCGTGGTCCTGCTCGTGCTGCTCGGCCTCCTGGGGCTGCGTGACAAGGTCTCGTTCCTCGGCGCCCGGCCCGAGATCTACGTCCCGATCCTGGTCATCTCGCTCTTCGCTCCCGACGAGTGGATCGTCGGCTGGCAGTTCGTCCTGCTCTTCATCTGGTGGGGCGCTGCCTTCTCGAAGCTGAACAAGCACTTCCCGTTCGTCGTCTCGACGATGGTCAGCAACGCGCCACTGGTGCGGCACGAGTCGGTCAAGCGCCGCCTCTGGCGGAACTACCCGGACGACATGCTGCCTTCGCGCGGCGCGGCGCTGTTCGCCCACTTCGGCACGGTGCAGGAGTTCCTCTGGCCGCTCTTGCTGATCACCGTCGACAACGACGTCGTCCGGACGATCGCGATCGTAGGGATGATCCTCTTCCACGTGAACATCACGTCGATGTTCCCGCTCGCGGTCCCCCTCGAATGGAACGTCTTCATGATCTTCGGGATCGCCTTCCTCTTCGGGCACTACGGCGACGTGCCGCTCGACACGCTCGACGACCCGCTGCTGATCGTTCTGATCGCGCTCTGGGGCATCGGCCTGCCGATCGTGGGGAGCCTGCGACCCGACAAGTTCTCGTTCCTGCCCTCGATGCGCTACTACGCGGGCAACTGGGCTACGACCTGGTGGCTGTTTCGCAAGGAAAGCAGGGCCGAGGAGAAGCTGGACAGCGAGATCGTCAAGGCCGCACCGCTCGTCGCCGAGCAGGTCGCCGAGCTCTACGACCACGAACTGGCTCATTTCCTGCTCAACAAGGGTCTCGGCTTCCGCTCGATGCATTCGCACGGCCGAGGACTGAACGCGCTGCTGCCGCACGCGGTCACGGATGTCGAGGCCTACGACGTCCGCGAGGGCGAGCTGATCTCGAACGTAGTCAACGGCTGGAACTTCGGAGACGGTCATTTTCACGGGCGCCAGCTGCTCGAGGCCGTTCAGGACCGCTGCCATTTCGAGGAGGGTGACGTCAGGGTGGTGACGCTCGAGTCCGAGCCGATGGCGGGTTCGCCGACCCGCGGCAAGCAGCGTTACGCGATCTACGACGCGGCGAGCGGCCTCGTCGAGGAGGGCTATGTGCGGGTCGACGACATGGTCGGTCGCCAGCCCTGGCTCGACGAGTCCTTCGACTTCCCGGTCGAGGTCATCGGCAGACCCGGGGTCAAGGACGTGCCCAAGGCGCGGGCGGCAGCTGCCCCGACACCTTGAGCGACGCGATCGTCGTCGGTTCGGGCCCGAACGGGCTGGCCTGCGCGGTCGCTCTCGCGCGCGAGGGCCTTGCCGTGACCGTGCTCGAGGCGGAGGACACCATCGGGGGCGGCACGCGCAGCGGCGAGCTCACCGTCCCCGGGCTCGTACACGACCTCTGCTCGGCGGTCCACCCGATGGCGGTCGGGTCGCCGTTCCTGCAGTCGCTCGAGCTCGACCGCCACGGCCTGCAGTGGCGCTGGCCGGAGGTCGATTGCGCCCACCCGCTTGACGACGGCAGCGCCGGGGTGATGCTGCGCTCGATCGACGAGACCGCGCGCGGGTTGGGTCCCGACGGCAGCGCCTGGCGCCGTGTGTTCGAGAAGCCGGCGCGCTCCCTCGACGTTCTGATGGAGGACATGTTCCAGCCGTTTCTCCACGTGCCGAAACACCCGCTTCGGCTCGTCAACTTCGGCCTGCGCGCAGCCGCCCCGGCGACAGCGCTCGGTCGCGCCTGGAGGACGCCCCAAGCGCGGGCCCTGTTCGGCGGCGTCGCCGCGCATGCGATCAGCCCGCTCGGGCGCCCGATGAGCTCCGCGGTCGGAATGGCCCTGATCAGCGCGTGCCACCGCTTCGGATGGGCAGTCGCTCGCGGCGGATCGCAGTCGATTGCCGACGCCCTAGCCGCTGAGCTGCGGGAGCGGGGCGGAAGGCTCGAGACCGGTGTACGGGTGAAAGAGCTGCCCGCCGCCGACGTCGTGGTCTTCGACCTCGCGCCGACCGGCGTCGCCGAGATCGCCGGGGACCGTCTGCCGCGGCGTGTGGCCCGCGCCTTCCGCCGCTACCGGCACGGACCCGGCGCCTTCAAGGTCGACTTTGCCGTCGAGGGCGGTGTGCCCTGGACCAACGAAGCCTGCCGGCGAGCGGGCACCGTCCACTGCGGTGGGACCTTCGAGGAGATCGCCGCAGCCGAGCGCGCCGTCAACCGCGGCCGTATGCCCGAGCCTCCGTTCGTGCTCGTCTCGCAGCAGTACCTGGCAGACCCGGATCGCTCGAGCGGCGACGTGCACCCAGTCTGGTCCTATGCGCACGTCCCGCACGGCTATACGGGCGACGCCGGGGACGCACTCGTCGACCAGATCGAGCGCTTTGCCCCCGGCTTCCGTGAGCGGATCGTGGCGAAGTCCGTCCGCTCGACTCAGGAGATCGAGGCCGGCAACTCGAACTACATCGGCGGCGACATCATCTCCGGTGCCAACACCCCCGTGCAGGTGCTGATCCGCCCCCGCCTCACGCTCGACCCCTACAGCACCGGCATCCCGGGCGTCTTCATCTGCTCCGCCGCCACCCCCCCCGGCGCGGGCGCGCACGGAATGAACGGGTTCAACGCTGCGCAATCGGCACTCGCCTGGCTGAGCCGAAAGCCATGAATTCGATAGAAGCTCCAGACAAGCCAGCTAATCCCTGCGCCGTCTCTGCGCCGCGGCGAGACGCTGCAACTCTCGGCGTACGAGCTCGCGTAAGTCAAGGCCGTAATACGTGGCCACGCGCTCGTGAACGACGCGCAGCTCGTCGGGACCGAGTCGGCCGACCGGCTGGAGATCGATCGCGCTGAGGTGAACGCGGACGAGCGCCGCTACGATCGCGGCGTTCTCTTCGGGCAGGTCGAATCTTTCAGGATCGAGGTGATAGAGGCCGGGGTCCTCGCTGGACCGCACGATCTCGCGTTCGCGCGCGGTGAGCGCGCCGAGTCGCAGCAAGCGCAGGGCGATCAGCTCGCCGAGGCGCTCGTCGATCCGATCGGAGACGACGAGGACCGGCCGCGCCTTGCCTGGGACGAGGAAGGTGAACTCGCTGTCCGATCCCTTGCGAGCGGCGGCGATCAGCCTACCCGGATCGTCGACCTCGACCGGGGCGTGGCCCTCGCCGGCGTACAGGCGAAACGGTGCCTCGGGCACGAACGGCACGACCGCCCAGGCGACCGCCCCCGCCAGTCCGTTCACAGCTCGAGGATCTCGGCTATCCGATCAGCATCCTCGACGCGGGCGTCGGGGTCGGGGCGATCCTCCAGGCGAAGGGCCTTTGCGGTGATCTTGCTCGGGGAGGAGGAGGCAACGGTTTCCAACCCGTCAAGAAGATCGTGGGACTCCTCGAGCATCGCTAGATCCTCCGGATTCACAAGCGCCACCTTCGCGACGTCCTCGCGGTAGCGGGTCACGATGATCGCGGTTCCACGTGGCACGGCAGGAGCCCGCACCTCATCGGACTTCCTGGTCTCGCGCTGAAGCGTCATTCAATGGGCCAGCGTAGCATGGCTCGTACGACATAGACTCCTAGTCGTACGACTCTTTCTCATAACCCGGAGGTCGTGGGTTCAAATCCCACCCCCGCTATGGAAGAAAGCCCCCGCTTAGGCGGGCCTTTCGACTTCACGCCCGAACGGGCGCGCAGCCCCGGGTACCGTTCGCAAGACAACCCCCTACAGCAGGCATCCGGCCCGCCGGTGAAGCGGCGCGCCGCCCACGAGGTCGATCTATGCTTCCGGCATCAAGGGGAGGGGGCCTGTGCGGCGACCAGGGTTGAAAGCTCGGCATGGCTAAGAAGGGGTGGACTCGTACCGGAGGCAGGGGCCTCGCCGGCTGCCTCATCGTCGGCTTGGTGCTCGGCCTAGGCCTGGCGGCGGGAGGCCAGGCGGCCGGGGGTTCGGCGCATCGCGACCCAGACGACGCCGCCGGCCCGCTCGACTTGCGTCGCGGGAGCATCGAACAGCGCCGCAGCCGGCTCCGGCTACGGCTGCGAACCATCCGTGAATGGTCGCTGCACCAGCTCCAGTCGGCGGTGAGGCCTGACGACGACGATCCGCAGAGCTATCTCTGCTTTGAGCTAAGCCAGCGGCGCAAGCAATGGCGCTATTGCATGACACAGACTGACGAGGGTGCCGCGGCGATCGGGGGTCGGATCAACGATCAGGGCGAGCTGCGCTACCGCGAGCGTCTACGCGGGGCGCACATCTCTCGGGCCGACGAGAGCTCGGTGGCGGTCAGCTTCCCATACTCAAGCGGCCACCTGCGAGTCGGGCGCTACGGCTGGCGGGCCCGCAGCGACTGGAGCGAGGGAAGCTGCGCGCCACTGATTCCTCCCCCGGAACTGCCTCGGCGGCGGGCCGCAGGAGCCGCCACGCCGGAATGTGCTGATCGAGCGCCGAACCAAGGCTACTACCGCGCCAAGGTGCGACGCCCCCGAATGGTCGGCTGCACGCGCGACGAAGACCGCGTTTCGACCCACGGCTCGCGCGGGTCGAAGAAGATCGCGCTCACCTTCGACGACGGACCCAGCGCGTACACCAGCAAGGTGATTGAGATCCTCAACCGGTTCCACGTCCGCGGCACGTTCTTCGTCATCGGTGCCAACGTGCCCGGCCGCGCCGCCCTGCTGAAAAAGATGATCAAGGGGCGTCACGAGATCGGGAATCATTCGCTCCATCATGAGTCCACCCCGTCGGCCGGAAGCATCAACGAGACCTCGCGGCGGATCAAAGCCGCGAGCGGATTCAAGCCCTGCACCTACCGGCCCCCTGGCGGCTCACGCGCCGGCGGACCGATCGGAGCGGCCTGGGCGCAGGGGATGAGCAGCATCCTCTGGGACGTCGACACGAGAGACTGGAGCGGACCGCCCAGCGCGGGCACAATCTACAGCCGGGCGGTGAGCGCACGGTCGGGCTCGATCGTCCTGATGCACGATGGCGGCGGCAACCGCTCCGGAACTGTCGCCGCACTCGACGACATCATCCGCACGTTGAAACGGCGTGGCCATGACCTCGTAACAGTCACGCAGCTTCTTCACGAACGATTCCGATGGAGACCATAGGCACGAAGAAAGGACGGACTACGCCCCAGACCCCTCGCAGGGGGCGAGGTGGGCCGAGGCCGCCTTCGGAGCGGGTACCAATCTGGGTACCAATCTGAGCGCAACTGAGGACAAGACGGAACAGGAGAAACCGCTCAGATGAGCCATGAAGCAACCCCCCGCCACCCGCAGCGCAGAACTCATAACCCGGAGGTCGTGGGTTCAAATCCCACCCCCGCTACTGCCAGAAGCCC
>JBBPIK010000026.1:0-35295 GCA_038040415.1 Actinomycetota bacterium | reverse complement strand
TCGCTTGAGATCTCGGCGCCCAGCTCGGTGATCCGCCGCTCCAGATCGTCGCCGGCGACAAGCGTCTCCCCAATCGCAGGGTCCCCCATGAGGCGCAGTCTAGGCTCGCCGGCGTCACGGAACCGATGCGACCATCTCGTGTTCCGTGACGCCGGCGCCGCAACGATGGCGCCCATGGCCGAACTGCGTCCCACCGGTACCGGCGCCCGGAACCAAAAGGCCTCAGTTCGGGTGGGGCGATGCGCCGGCCGGCAGCGCGGCGTCATCAGCTGGGGCCAGCTGGTGAGGTGCGGCCTGGGCAAGGCGACGATCGGGCGTTGGGTCGCCGCCGGACGGTTGCACCGGGTCCACCCCGGGGTCTACGCGGTAGGGCATCGCGCCTTGAGCACTGAGGGAGGGTTGATGGCCGCCCTCCTCTACGCGGGGCCCGGCGCAGCGCTCAGCCACATGACCGCGGCCTGGTGGTGGGGGCTTCTGCGCGACCTGCCGGCGCAGCTCCACCTCAGCGTCGCCGGCAGGCGTCGCTCGTTGCCCCGCGTCCGCGTACACAACTCCCGCAGCGCCGACCGAGTCTTCCACCGCGGGCTGCCGGTGGCCACCGTGCCGCGCACGCTGCTGGACATTGCCCCCCACGTGCCCTTCGCCACGCTTCGGCGAACACTCGCCGAGGCGGAGTACCAGCGCGTCCTCGACCTCGATGCCGTGGCCGCGACTCTCGGCCGTGGACACCGAGGGAGTGCCGCGCTGCGCCGGGCGCTCACCCAGCACTCCCCTCGATTGGCTCAGACGCTCAGCGTCCTCGAGGAGCGCTTCCTGGCGCTCTGTGAGCACTCGGGGATCCCGCTCCCCGAGGTGAACCCGAAGGTCGCCGGCCTCATGGTCGATGCGCTCTGGCGGCGCCAGCGGGTGATCGTCGAACTCGACGGCCACGTCGCTCATGCCGGTGCGCCTGCGATCGAGCGCGACCGGGGAAGGGATCTCAAGCTGCGCGCCGCCGGCTTTGTCGTCCTGCGATACACCTGGCAGCAGGTCACACGGGAGCCGCAGGCGGTTGTCGCCGACCTGCGGGCGGCGCTGTGACCGAACTGGGGCCAGCTGGTTCCGGGGGGCGGAACCGAAACGTCGCAGTTCGGGGTTAGTCGAGGACGTGGGCGGTGAGCACCGCGGCCGTACGGGCATCCGGGCCCAGGCGGAAGTCCTCCGAGACGGCCACCCCGGCGACCCAGACCACTTGACCGGCCGCCGTCACCACGGGCAGGTGGTGCCGCAACGAGCGCGGCACGCCGTGATCGGTGAACAGGTCCTGGAGGCTCTTGGTGCCATCCATGCCCAGCGGCCGCATGCGATCGCCCTCCCTCCAGGTGCGCACGAGAAGCTGGTCGCCGAGGGCATCGGCGTCGAGCGTCGCCAGGTCAGGGCCCGCTGGCTCCATCGGGCCGGGTCGGACCTCTGCCCGAACCTCCCAGGGCCCGAACCGGCAGCTCCCCGGGACTCGCAGCGCGGCCGGCTCGGGTGCGGCGTCGGCCTCGGAGGAGACGAGGAAGCGAACCAGCCCGTGCTCGCAGGCGGCCCGCACACCATGGCCGAGGTCGACCTCGCCTCCCTCGGGGAGTGCAGCCAGGCGCATGATCTGCTCGGCGCGACCCCGTCCAAGCGGGACCGGGCGGCCCGCGGCGCGCTCCGCGAGCGCCCGCAGCGCGAGGCGGCGCAACGCGGGCTCCGAGCCCTCCAGCGCCTGGGCGCGGATCGCCACCGCACCGGCACCGGCCCCCGCCGCCTCGAGCGCCTCCAGCACGACCCGCTCCAGGAGATGCGCCTCCTCCACCAGCTCGGCCTGCGTTTCGGCGATGTTCCGCTCGGCCGTTCGGCTCAGATCCCGCAGCACAGGGAGCACCTCGGCGCGGACCCGGTTGCGCGCGAAGTCGAGGTCGAGATTCGTCTCATCGTCGGCAAATGGCAGTTGGGCCTCGGCTGCGAGGTAGCGGGTCTCGGCGCGCTCCAGCGCCAGTAGCGGCCGCACCACGCGGCCGCTGTGGGCCGGCAGGCCGCGCAGCGCTCGCGTGCCCGGCGAGACGGCAAGGCGGTACAGCACCGTCTCGGCGAGGTCCGTCCGGGTGTGGCCAGTCGCGATCCAGTCGCCGCCCGTGCGGGCGCGGAGCTGCTCCGCCGCCGTGTAGCGGGTCTCACGCGCCGCGGCCTGGAGGTTTCCTTGGAGCGGCTCGGGCCGCTCGATGTGGAGGTCGATGCGGAGCCGAGAGCAGAGGTCGCGGCAGGCGCGCTCGTCGTTATCCGCGGACTGGCGAAGGCCGTAGTTGACGTGCAGCGCGTGCACGTTCGCCGGCCCGATCACACGGGCCAGCCCCGCCGCGGCGCAGGCCGAATCGGCGCCGCCGGAGACCAGCGCGACCCCGGAGGAGATCGGATCGACGAGCTCGCTTCGACGCACCACCTCGGCCAAGGCGTCAAGCGCATCGTCCGTGCCCACGCGCACCATGCGGGCGATCTTAGTGCTCGCCGCCGCCAGTACCGCCGCGTTGGGCGCGGATCTTTGGCAGGCTCTTTAGTCGTCGGTGCCCCGGTCGCGCGCTTGGTCGGACTCCCGGGCTCTGGCGACGAACAGCTCCACCGGCTGCGGGAAGCCCTTCAGGTCGACCTCGCCGATCGGGTCGAACGCGAGATAGTCCGAGCGGCCGATCCCATCGACGACCGCGGTAGTGACCATCACCTCGCCGCCGAGGGCCCGGGCGACCACGCGGTGGGACAGGTTGACTTCGGTGCCGAAGTAGTCGCCGTCCCGATAGACCGCACGCCCGTAGTGAACGCCGACGCGCGGCTGGGGGCGTTCCTGAAACAGCGTCAGGAAGCCCACCGCCCACTCCGTGAGCGTCATCGGGTCGGGTGAGACGATCATCACCTCGTCTCCGATCGTCTTCACGATCGTCGCCTCGGCGGGCAGCGTGGCCTCGACGGTTTCCACGAACCGCTCCACGAGGTCGAACGCCTCCTCATCGCCCTCTTCCTCCGTGTAGCGGGTGAACCCGGTCAGGTCGACGAAGCAGAACGCCATCTGGACCCGCCCCAGCCGGTGCTCGCCAAGCTCCGCCTCCATGTGCCCGACCACGTCCTGCTCGATGTAGAAGCGCAGGTAGCGCTGGTGGATGTATTCCATCAGCGGCGAGGCGATCGGCAACAGGTCTCGCGCCAGGCCCTCCATCTCCTCGGCCATCTGGAGCGCGTCGACCCCCTGCCGGATCAGCGGCTCGTGGACGTAGAGGTGGAAGAGGCGAACCTCGGCCTCGGCGATCTTGCGGATCGACTGCGCGTACACCCTGATCAGCTGCAGAAGGGCGACGAGTGGGAAGCCGGCGGCAAGCACCTCCGCGATCCGCTCCATCGCAATCAGGTCCTGGTCGTTGAGCGTGCCCTCGATCGCCGTCGGCGTTCCGAGCAGCGCCATCAACCGCTCGATCAGGGCTTCCTCCAGGCCGGCCTGCTCGGCGGCCTCCTTCCGGGAGAGGACGCGCTCCCTACCGGGAAGCAGGTCCTCGACGTAGCCGAAGGCCAGCCGACCCTCGCGGACCGCGCGGCGAAGCTCTTGGAGCGAGTGGCCCCGCTCGCGCATCCGGCCGACCACCCGGGCCTGCGCCGCGGCGGCAGTGGTCCAGCGGCCTCCCTTGACCGGAATCACCCCAGCACGAGCCCATCGCTTCAGGGTCGATGGGGCGACGCCAGCAAGCCTCGCGGCCTCGTTCAGCGAGATCACGGCCTCCGCCATCGGTCGATCCTATGTCTGATCGGGCCTTCGGATCGCGCCCTTATATAGAGCGACGGGGGGCTCGCGCTTCCCCGTCGCTCTGCGGGCTCGCGGCGCCCGTCAAACGAGCAGGTGGGGATACTCCTGGCGGACCAGCCGCCGGTACGGCCCGACGACGAGACGCAGGATGGGCACGTAGCGCAGCGCGCACTGGGTGTCCCCATCGAAACGAACCCGTCCCCGCGCGATCCCGATCGCCAGGCTCTCCTTGCCCTGGAGGTAGGCGTTGGCGATCCGCGAGTCCATCCGCAGGTTCAGTTTCGGCTTCCAATCCACCACGTCAGAGAACTTCCAGCGCAGGTGATGCCCGGGCTCCTCGCTGGCGGAGACGTTCAGCACCATCCCGAGGTCCGGGAGCTCGAACCGCATCCGCAGGCCGGCCGCGCGCAGCAACGGGCCCGACTTCTCGTCGGCGTCCAGCTCGGAGAGCGCTTCGTGGAGCAGCTCCCGGAACTCGGTCGCGGTGCCGCTGGGGCGCCGCGTGGCCTCCGCCGTCGCCATGCTGACCTGGAGTCTATTGCCACTTTCTCGGCGAGCGCCCCGGCCAAGCCAAGTGAACGCAAACGCCCTGGCCTAGATGAACGTCGAGCCCCGCTTGACCAGGTTCTCGTACAGCTTCTCCTGGATCGTCTCCCTGACCTGCTCCGAGATGTCGAATAGAAGCCGCTGATCGTGGGCAGCGTCGGGCCCATACTGGGCGAGGTCGACCGGCTCGCAGAACTCGATCCGCCAGCGCGAAGGAAGCGGGATCAGACCCAGGGGGCCGAGCCACGGAAAGGTCGGCGTGACCGGAACGAAGGGCGCCCCGATCGCCCGGGCCAGGGGCTTGGCGTCGGCGAGCTTCGGGTAGATCTCCTCCGCCCCCACCACCGCCACCGGGATGATCGGCGCGCCGGTGCGCAGTGCAACCTCGACGAACCCTCCCCGGCCGAAGCGCTGGAGCCGGTAGCGCTCCGAGAACGGCTTCCCGGTCCCCTTGGCTCCCTCCGGAAAGGCCATCACCAGCTCGTCCTGCTCCAGCAGGCGTGCTGCGTTGTGGGGGCTCGCCGGGACCCCGCCGACTCGCCGCATGAAGGTGGAGATGAAGGGCAGCACGAACGCCCAGTCGAGGACCAGGAATCGTGCCCAGCGGGGCAGGGGGTGCTCCTTCATGATCGCCCCCAGGATCATCGAGGCGTCGAAGGGGAACAGAGAGCCCGCATGGTTTGAGACCAGCAGCGCCCTCCCGTGCGAGGGCACGTTGTGAACCCCGTCGGCCTCGACCCTCCACCAGATGTCGTAGAGGAACTCGAACAGGGGGTAGACCGCCTCGGCGAACTGCTCATCGAAGCCCCACTCGTCCTCGTGGTACTCGCCGCGCAGCCGTTGCGACAGGCGCTCGACCGCGTCGCGCAGAGACTTGGGAAGGTCGCCAGCGGCACGCTGAGCCGCGCTCCTGGGATCGAGGCCGTCCTCGATCCCGAGTCGCATGCGGCGAAGGAAGTCCGCAAGGGCCTCGGCGTTCGGCGCCCGCGGAGCATCCGTTTGCGGCTCGGCGCTCACCTGCCGGCCCTCGCGAGCCTGCCCGCCAGCTCGCCCGGGTGGAGCGAAGGCCCGACGCGGCGGCCCCGGCTCTTGGCCGCAAAGTCGCGAACGGCGGCAACCGCGTCGAATCTGGGCTGGTAGCCGATCTCGGTCCGCAGACGCCGATTGTCCACCCCGCGCCCGAACCGGAGCAGGCGCACTCCGTCGCCGTACACCGGGCCGGCGCCGAGCTGCCTGCCCAGCCGCTCCAGCGCCGGACCGAACAGCGGATGCGGGATCGGCAACGACGGGCGCCGGGCGAGACGGAGGATGTGGCTCAGCGAGATCGACCCCGAGGGGGCCACGTTGACCGCCCCGCGAACCGGGTTGCGGGTCGCCGCTTCCAGCGCCCCGGTGGCGTCGTCGGCGTGCAGGAGCTGCAGGCGCGGATCGAAGCCGAGCTGGGTCGGGACCACGGGCAGGCTCAGGTAGCGGACCAGCGGCATGTCCAGGTCGGGGCCGATCTCCGGCTGGTAGCGCAGCATGCAGCAGACGAGCCGGGGGTGCCGGCGGGCGAAGTTCTCGAAGTACCCCTCGAGCTCGGAGATATCGCGTTGAAAACGGGTCCGGAGCGGTAGCCGCCTGGCCATCTGCTCGGTGAAGAAGCTCGGTGACGGGCCCTCGCACCCGTAGATCGCCGCGGAGCCCCGTACCACCACTCTCTCCAGGCTGGACATGCGCTGGCAGGCGGCCAGCAGCTGGAGCGTTCCGATCACGTTCACGTCGTGGAGGATCCGGGCGGGCTTGTCCAGCTCCGGATACCAAAGGATCCCGCAGTGGACCACCGTGTCGGCGTTGGTCGAGGGAAGCAGCCGGGACAGCAGCGGGCCGCGAATGTCCGCCTCGATGAAGTCGGTCCGCTCGAGCTCGACCGGCGGCGGCACGGTGTCGACCCCCGCCAGGTAGTCGACCGAGGGGTCGCGCTCGAGCTTGCGCGCCAGCTCGGCGCCCCAGCGGCTGGCGATCCCGGTGATCACCACACGGCGACCGGCCATCTAATCCTCAGCTTCAGGCTTAGGCTTTGTCCGAAGGGCGTCCTCGAGACGGGCCAGGCGCCGCTCGAGCGCCTCAATCCGCTCCGCCATCTCCTCGCGGGCCTCCTGGCTTCGACGAGAGAGCTGATCGCGCGCCCCCTGCCCCCGGCGGGCCAGCTCGCCCCGAGCCCTTTGCCCACGTCGCGCGACCTCGTCGAGGAGCTGGGTGGCTCGCTCCGGGCGAAGGGCGGACGAGCCTGCCCGGGCGCGCTTGCCCGCCTCAGCCAGGGTGCCCTCGATCGCCGCCCGCAGCGCCTCGGTGACGCCCTTCTCGCCCGATGTCCCCGCTCGCTCCGGCACCGCTACGACTGGCCACGCTCCGGGACCGAAACCTGCTGATCCCGTTCGCCCGGGCTCGCCTGGGGCGCCGGCAGGCGTCGCCGAAGGACGGCCAGCTCATCGCTCAGATCGTCGAGGCGATCCTCGACCGACTCCAGCCTGTTCGACAGCGAGCGAAGTCGTTGCTCCAAGCGCTCGAGCTCGGAAGCCGCGGGGATGTTGAGCGCCCCCATCGCCGT
This sequence comes from Actinomycetota bacterium, assembly GCA_038040415.1. Lineage (GTDB taxonomy): Bacteria > Actinomycetota > Thermoleophilia > Solirubrobacterales > 70-9 > AC-56. The sequence continues at coordinate 28,366 of JBBPIK010000026.1, read as the reverse complement.
GCGTTGCGCGTGGGCGGCGCGCTCGCCTGCGCCCACGGCTGCGGTCAGCGCCTGGTTGAAGAGCGGGTTCTCGAGCAGCGCCTGGGCGAGATCCCCCAGCGCCTCCTCGCCCCGCGCGCGGAACCCCGCGCCTGCCGCATCCTCGCTCAAATCAGAACCTCCTCCAATCCTCGCTCGTAACCGCGCCTGTGGCCTGCTCCGGACAGCGCCATTCGCGCCCAGCGTAACGCTTCAAGCCAAGCGTGCCGAGTGCCGATTCAATACCTCGAGCGAGATGAAAGACCCCACCGGGGCAGCGGTCGCCTGCGTGGGATACGGTTATGGGCTAGTTAGACGTTGCAAACCGCCAACCGAACAAGTAGCGTTTCTCACGGCCTGGAGGAGGAGGCGCTGTTTGCGGGAACCGCATTCGTGGTATCCAGCAGGAAAGGCGCCCAGGCTGAGCGGTAACCCCCGAGATCGATGAGACGGAAGCTTCTACTCACCGTTGCGCTCGCGGTCCTCGGGACCGCGGTCAGCGCCGCGGTGGTCAACGGCCAGGTCCAGGAGCCGCCGGGCGGCGGTGGCGGCGTTCCCAATGAAGGCCCGCCCCCCGAAGACCTCTCGGCATGCTCGAACCAAAAGGACGATGACGGCGACGGCCTCGTGGACCTGGCCGATCCCGGCTGCTCCAGCGCCTACGACGGCGACGAGACGGACCCCCCACCCCCGCCCCCTGATGGCGGCGGCGGCGGTGGCGGCGGCGGCGGTGGCGGTGGCGGCGGTAACGGCGGCGGTGGTGGCAACGGCGGCGGAGGCGGCGGCTTCGCGGGCGGCGGCGGCGGAGCCGGTTCGGGGGGCCCGGGCGGATCGGGTGGCCACCGAACCGATGACGGGCCGGGCAACGGCAGCGGCGGCACGTCCAGCTCCGATCGTGGCGGCGAGTCGGCGACGCGCGCCGCCAACGGCGTCCCGACGAGGGCCAACCCCACCCTCACGATCGCCGACTTCGGCCCGGCCCCGATCGGGGTCCCGAGCTTCCTGATCGACCAGTTCGCGATCCCGCCCTTCCTGCTCGGCATCTATCAGGCCTGCGGCACCCAGTACGGGATCCCCTGGGAGGTGCTGGCGGCGATCAACCGGATCGAGACCGCCTTCGGCACGAACCTCAATGTCTCCACCGCGGGGGCGGTGGGCTGGATGCAGTTCATGCCCTCCACCTGGGAGGCGTACGGAACTGACGCCAACGGGGACCGCGCCAGAGACCCCTATAACCCATGGGACGCAATCTGCGGCGCAGCGCGCTACCTGAAGGCGGCGGGCGGCGCGGAGGACCTGCGGACCGCGATCTTCGCCTACAACCACGCCGACTGGTACGTCGACGAGGTGCTGCTGTACGCCGGCCAGTACGGCAAGCTCCCCGACGACCTGCTCGGCTCGATCACCGGCCTGACTCACGGCGCCCACTTCCCGGTCGCCGCCAAGTCGCGCTACGCGGACGACATCTCCGAGCGCCGGGCGGCGAAGCGCGCCAAGCCGCGCAAGGGTCCACGCAAGGGACAGCCCGGCAACGTCGCCGACGTCGTCACCAGCTCGCCCACCCGCCGAGGGATCAACATCTACTCGCGCAAGGACGCGCCGGTGGTGGCCGTCAACGACGGCACCATCAAGCGGATCGGCCACAACTCGAAGCTCGGCAACTACGTCATCCTGCAAGACACCTACGGCAACCGCTTCACCTACGCGCAGCTGGGCCGCGTCTCGAAGGTCTACCCGGTGCCGAAGCAGCGCAGGCTCTCGGCCTCCGACTTCAAGCTCGTCACCCCGAAGAAGGACAAGGCGCCCACCCGGCCCGCAAGCCGCGGCAAGGCGCCGGTTTCCCGTGCCAGCGAGGGCCCGCGCAACACCGAGGACGCGCGTCAGCGGCTCTATGCGCTGCCGCAACGCCCGCACAACGTGGACCGCGCCGACATCACGGGCCAGCTCGACCAGCTCCTGTCCAAGCAGGTACCGGGCTATGAGACCTTCAAGTCCTACTTCGGCGGCGTGCTCCACTTCAACCGCGACTCGATGGAGCTGCGGCGCTTGCGCAAGGGCTCGGAGGTCGTTGCCGGCACCGTGCTGGGGCGAATTGGAAAGGGCGGCAACAAGCTCGCGCCACACGTCCACTTCGCGATCAGGCCCGCTGGGCGCGGCGCCCCGCGGATCGATCCCAAGCCGATCCTGGACGGCTGGAAGCTGCTGGAGGCGACGGCGATCTACCGGGCCGCCGGCAAGGACCCGTTCGCGTTCTCGAGCACCAACGTCAGCCAGATCCTGCTGATGCCCAAGAGCCAGCTGGAGCGCCGGGTCCTCGCCGACCCGCGCCTGTCGATCTACGAGTGCGGCCGTGCCGACATCCGCTCCGGCCAGATCGACCAGCGGGTCCTTGCGGCGCTGGAGTACCTCGCGGGCAACGGCCTCAGGCCGACCGTCACCTCATTCAAGTGCGGCCACAGCGTGTACACGTCCGGGGGCAACATCAGCGAGCACTCGACCGGCGACGCGATGGACATCGCCGAGATCAACGGCATCCCGATCCTCGGCAACCAGGGCAAGGGCTCGATCACCGAGGCGGTGGTCGAGAGCATGATGCGGCTACAGGGCAACATGCAGCCGCACCAGCTGATCTCGCTGATGGACCTTGGGGGGCCATCCCTCTCGATGGCCGACCACGCCGACCACATCCACGTCGGCTACTACCCGAGGGGCCAGGCGCCAGGGGCGAAGAAGCAGTTCGTCCGGCTCCTGAAGCCGAACCAGTGGCAGCGGCTCATCGGGCGGATCGCCGAGATCGACAACCCGAAGGTCCCCACCTCGCCGTCCCGGTACTCGATCCCCACGGGCAACCGCAAGCACCACCCCAAGCGGGCCAGCGCCGCCCACCGCGGCGACTAAGCGGGCCGGCGGTTTCCCGGCAGTAGGCTGCGACGCGGTGACCGCCCGCTTCGCCTGCGTCCAGCTGGACGTCCCGGGCCACCTGGGGCTCGATGACGGCCGCTACCTGCTGCGCGGCACCCCTCACGAGGAGGCGGAAGCGGTGGTCGTCGTGCAGACGCTCAGCGGCACGGCGGCGAGCCGCCGCCCGCGCCGGCCTCGCCCGCGGCACGCCGCGCCCCCCGCAGAGTCCCCCGAGGTGCCCCTCACCCGCCTCACCGTCGTCCCCGCCGATCCCTTGGAGCCCGACGGCGCCGCGCAGGAGCTCAAGCGAATCGCGGACGACTCCGAGGCCGCCGAGGAGCGCGTGGCAGACGGGCTGCGAGCGGTCAACTCGGCGCTGCGCGCCCACCGGGTCGCGACTCGCGATCCCTACGGCCACGAGATCGGGCGCGAGGCGATTCTCGTCGCCCGGGTTGGATACGGGACCGGCGACGGGCTAGCCGAGGGGCGCTGGGAGGAGGCCGTGGAGGTTCCCCTGCCCAGGCGCCGCCGGCACCGTGCGGAGGCCCTGCGGCCACAGGAGCGCGTCGCGGCCGTGCTCGCCGGTCGCGAGCCGATCGACGCCTGCGAAACGCTGCTCCTGCGAGCGCGCGCCGACCTCGATCAGGGCCGTCCTCGGGAAGCGGCGCTTCAGCTCCGAGCCGGCCTCGAGGCGCTGCTCGCCGAGCTCCCGGCGAGCGCCGGCCCCGACCAGGCGGAAGACCTCGCCGCCCTCAGGGAGCGCCTCGAGAGCACCGCCGACGCGGCCGGCGAGGCACTCGCCGGCGAGCTCGAGACCGAGCGCGCTGACGAGGTGGCCGAGACGCTCGGCATCTGCGAGCGGGTCCTGCGACGCCGCCAGATCCTCCGCCCGGACTAGCGACGAAGTCGCCGCGGCTCGGCCTGCCAGCGACCTCCATGTCGCCGGCGACGGCCTCGCTTCCCGTCCCGCTCGCATCCTGCTCGCTACGGCGGCCGGGCCTGCCGGGTCAGGTCTGAGCCCTCGCCCGCCGGAAACGTAGGCGAAGCCGAGGCTTCCGGCGGAGTGATTCCGGAGGAGGCGGCGGCTATATAGAGCCCAGCACGGCGGTCAGGTCCTCGGCCACGTCGCCATTGAGGCGGACTGCAGCCGCCGAGTCGTAAGGGGTCGGGCCCTGGGTCACGATTGCCAGCGTCCCGCCCCCGCCGAGGGTGAGCTCGGGCAGCCCGGCCACCGGATAGACCTCCAGTGAGGAGCCGGCGCAGAGCAGCACGTCGGCGCCGGCGCAGAGGTGCTCGGCCTCCGCGATTTCGTTTTGCGGGAGGAGCTCGCCGAACAGGACCACGTCGGGCTTTACCTTGCCCGCGCAGCAGCCACAGGTCGCTATCCCATCGGAGTCGAACAGCGACTCCACCTCCTCCACGGGGTAGGTGGCGTCGCAGCTCGTGCAGCTTGCGTTGGCGATCGAGCCGTGCACCTCGATCACGCGCTCGGACCCCGCCTTGCGATGCAAGCGATCGATGTTCTGGGTGATCACGGCCTCCAGCAGGCCGCGTCGCTCGAGCTCGGCCAGCGCCTCGTGGGCCGGGTTCGGCTGCTTGTCGGTGAGCATGTGGAAGCGAGGGCGGTAGAAGTCCCAGAAGCGCCTCGTGTCGCGGTGAAAGGCGTCGATCGTCGCCACCGACATCGGGTCGACCTTCTCCCACAGGCCCTTCCCCGGCGTCCGGAAGTCCGGGATCCCCGACGGCACCGAAACGCCGGCGCCCGTGAGGGCAACGGTGGACCCGCTCTCGCGAATGAGCGCCGCCAGCTGAGCGACGGCGGACGTCGCTGTTTCTACTTGCCTCGCCACTTCGGCTTGCGCTTGCCGAGGAAGGCGGAGATCCCCTCGCGCGCGTCCTCGGATGAGAAAGCGGCTGTGAAGCCACCCTTCTCGGCCTCGATCCCCTCGTCCAGATCGCCCTTCGCCGAGACGTGCTTGATCTGCTCGACCGCCACGGGCGCCTGCCCGGCCAGCTTGCGGGTCCAGGCGAGCGCCGTGTCGAACAGCTCGTGGTCGGGCACGACCTCGTTGGCGAGCCCCAGATCGGCGGCCTGCACGGCGGAGATCGGCTCCCCGAGCAGGTTCATCTCGAGCGCCTTCGCCTCGCCCACCAGGCGAGCCAGCCGTTGGGTGCCGCCGAACCCGGGGATGATCCCGAGGTTGATCTCGGGCTGGCCGAAGCTGGCCGACTCGGCCGCGATCCGGAAGTCGCAGGCCATCGCCAGCTCGCAACCGCCGCCCAGCGCCAGCGAGTTGACGGCGGCGACGGTCACCTTGCCCGACCGCTCCATACGGCGCAGCACGCCGTGGCCGCCGTCGAGCAGCTCCTTGCCCGCCGCAGGGTCGGTCATCTTCGTGAACTCCTTGATGTCGGCGCCGGCGCAGAAGACGGCGAAGTTGGAGGAGGCGAACAGGACCGCGCGGATCTCGTCGCGCGACTCCACCTCCTCCCAGTGCGCCGTCAGGTCACGGATCATCTGCGGCGAGATCGGGTTGGTCGGCGGCCGGTTGAGCCAGAGGATCGCCAGATCGTCACGGGTCTCCAGCAGCACCGTTTCCGTTTGCTCCGCGCCCTCGTCGGGCTGCGGATAGAAGAAGAAGCCCTGGCCCGCCTTGCGTCCGAGCCGGCCCTGGTTGACGAGCCGCCTGAGCAGGAGCGGCGGCGCGAATCCGTCGCCCCACTCGCGCTCGGCGAGCTCGAGCCGCTCGAGCATCGAGTCGAGTCCGGCCTCGTCGGCGCGGGACAGGGGCCCGGGCAGGATCCCGGCGCCCATCATCATCCCCAGCTCGACGTCCTTGGTCGCCGCCACCCCCTCGTCGACCAGCATCACTGCCTCCGCGAACGCCTTCAGCTGGAATCGCTCGACCACCGTCATCTCTGCGGTCGCGACCTCCACCTCAGCCTCCGTGGGCGTAGTAGCCCTGGCCGGTCTTCTGGCCCAGCTTCCCGGCCTCGACCAGCTCCTTCATCTTCGGGTGGACGTAGAAGCGGTCGCCGTAGCTCGCCTGGAGGTGCTCGGCGACGTGGAGCACGGTGTCGAGCCCGAGCAGGTCGGAGAGGTAGAAGGGGCCCATCGGCGTCACCTTCGCCTCCGCGATTTCCTTGTCGATCTCCTCGGGCGAGGCCCCCGACTCGTCCTGGTGGCGCCAGATCTCCGAAGCAGCCGAGTTCAGCACGCGGTTGACCACGAAGCCCGGCTCCTCGCCGCAGCGGATCGGGTTCTTGCGAATCTGCATCGAGAAGTTGGCCGCCGCCTGCGCCGTCTCCTCCGAGGTGTCGTCGCCCTCCACGACCTCGATCAGCCGCATCACCGAGGCGGGATAGAAGAAATGAAAGCCGACCACCTTCTCGGGCCGGGTGGTCGCCGAGCCGATCTCGGAGATCGACAGCGCCGATGTGTTGGAGGCGAGGATCGCGTGGCCGGGCGTCACCTCGTCCAGCTCTGCGAACACCGCCTGCTTGACCTCCATCCTCTCGGGCACCGCCTCGACCACGAAGTCGACCTCGCCGAAGCCCTCGTACTCGGCGGTGCCGGTGATCTGGCCGAGGATCTCCTCGCCGCGGGCGTCCGCCTGCTCCTGGGTGATCTTCTCCTTCGAGACCAGGCTCGCGAGCTGGCCCTGGGTCACCTCCCGCGCCTTCTCCAGCCCGGTGTCGACGAGCTTTTGCTCGATGTCCTTGAGCACCACGGGGACGTCGGCCGAGGCGATCACCTGGGCGATCTCCCCTCCCATCGTCCCCGCGCCGAGCACCGCAGCCTTGAACACGAACATGAGGCGCAACCCTATCGGGACCGCGGCCCCGGACGACACCGGGGCCGCGGTCCCGGCGCCTTACGGGATCCCGAACTGGGTCTCGCAGCCGAGTGCCGTGTCGGTGTCCTCGTCGCCGTGGCACTCGTCCGTGTCGGGCCCCCCGACCAGGGAGTCGTTTCCGTAGCCGCCGAACAGGGCGTCGTCACCCAAGCCACCGTTGAGGGCGTCCTCGTCCCAGCTGCCCCGGAGGATGTCGTCGCCGGCCGCTCCATTGATCGTATCTTCGCCGCTCTCGCCATCGATCAGGTTGGCCGCGCCGCTGCCGGTCAGGCGATCGCTCAGGTAACTGCCCCGCAGGTTCTCCAGCGATGCGGTGAGGTTGTCCCCCTCGCACTGCTGAGGGCAGTTGACGCCGTCGTTCGCGGCTCCGTCGAGCGAAACGGTCACCGCGCTCCGGTGGTAGTCGAAGTCCGCCGTATCGAGGCCGGCGCCGCCCCGGTAGGTGTCCGGCGTCGAGTCGTCGGCCGGAACCACCGTGTCCCTGCCCCCGCCACCGTCGACGACATCGGTGCCCGCGCCTCCTGAGAGCTCGGAGTCGTTGCCCCCGTCCCCGAAGACCTGATCGGAACCGTCGCCCCCGTGGATTTCGTCGTCGTCGCCCCGAGCCTTGCCTGGAGTGTCCCCGTGCAGGACGTCGTTGCCGTCGAACCCATCGACGTAGTCGCTCGCGCCATCGCCAGAGACCCTGTCGTTGCCCTCCTCGCCGTAGAGGTAGTCGGCCTGCTTGCCTCCCGAGACCCTGTCGTTCCCGAGCCCGCCGCCGATCACGTCGAGCCCGATGGCGCCCTTGACGCGATCCCTGCCCGGGCCGGCGCAGATCTGGTCAGGGCCTCCCCTGCCGTTGATCCTGTCCTTGCCCCGGCCGGTGTAGATCACGTCCGGCCCGTTGGTGCCGGTGATCCTGTCGGCCCCGTTGGTGCCCCTGATCGTAGGCTTTGCGCCGAAGCACTCCGCCTGCGCCGACGAGGCGCCTGCCAGTCCCAGGCCGGCCAACGCCGCCCCCAGCACCAGCACCAGCCCTCGCCGTGCCCTTGGATAAGTCCTCGATTGCATCTTCGATCGCCTCCTGACCGTTTGCGGTTTTGCTGACACCCGCATCGTCGGTCGTCCGGAGACGATCTACCAGCCACCCTAGGGTGATATCTCCGACACCTGGCCTTGAGCCGGGCTGCCGAGCTACTGCCCTTTAGCCAGCTCCTCGACCTCGAGCCTGAGGCGGGCGAGCGTGCGCGCGATCGAGCCCCGAACCTGGGAGCGGATGAAGAGGCGGTCCGTGAGCCACGCGAACGGGCCGCGCTTTCGCAACCTGTATTCGAGCTCCTGCGCCACCAGCGTGCCCTCGCCCGCGATCTCGAACCTGGTCACGAGCTCCCCGGCGCTCTCCGGATCTCGGAAAGCAACCCGGTGCAGGCGACGGGGCTCGTGCTCCAGCACGTGCTCGGTGACCTCCCCCCTTCCCGCCGGAATCGAGTGCCAGCGCAGCGAGCCTCCCGCCTCCGGGTAGCCGTTGGACGCCTCGACGCGCCCGAAGCCGTCCACCCACGCGGGCCATCCCCGCGGCTCGAAGTAGTAGTCCCAGGCCTCGGCCAGCGAGGCGGCCACCACGACCGACTCGGACACCTTGCTCACCGCCGGCTCCCGCGGCGAGGCGCGTTCCCGTAGATCTCGCGCTTGATCAGGGTCACCGAGTCGATCACCGAGTCGAGGAAGGGCTCGAGCTCGGCGACCAGCCGCCGGTACTCCTTTCGCCCCTCGGCGGTGATCGAGTAGAAGCGGCGGGTTCGCCGGTTCGGGTGCTCCCATTGCCCCTCGATCAGGCCCCGCTCCTCCAGAGCTCGCAGAAGGGGGTAGATGGTGTTCGGGTTGGCCGAGATGACGCCGTTCGTGATCCCCTCGATCCCCTCGATCAGGCGGTTGCCGTAGGCGGGCTCCCTCGAGATCAGGTGCAGGACGAGCAGGGGGAAGAGGTCTCGGCGGCGGATCTCGCCGCCGAACACGTCCATCGCGCCCGCGCGGCGCCGGGCGGGCGCCCTGGGCTCGGCCGGCGTGGCGCGCGCCCTGGCGGCCCGCGCAGCCTCGGCCAGTTTGCGGGCGCCCGGCTCTCCCTGTTCGCCCCCACGGGCCATCCGTGCCGACTATAGGCGGCGGGGGCGCCGAGCTGCACGGCCGCTCGCTATGTGACGAGGCGCACCACCCTGGCGGTCGGCTCGGGTGTAGCCTCCTTCAGGAAGCCGACCGGGAGGACGAGATGGCGAACATGAGCAGCAGCGACCGCGCTCAGTACGAGCGGCCTGAATTGAGCGCAGCGGACCGGAGCATGCGGGTGGCCAACAAGCGACCCGTGATCGCCTTCACGGCCCTCAGCCTGGTGATTCTCGCCGCCCTCGTCTACGCGGTGGCCTGGGGGATCGACGGGTGGCCGCACGCTCTCGTGCTGAGCGTCATCGTCGCGACCACGATCGGTCTGATGATCGCTATCAGCCCCAACCGCCGAGGCTGACAGCTAGGCGGCGGCGGGCGCCTGCTCGGCGGCCTTCGCTCCCGCCTCCGTCTCCTCCCTGGTGGACTCTGGCTCGGACTCTGGCTCGGCGACCTGCCGCGGCGCCAGGATCTCGCGGGCGATCACGAGGCGCTGGATCTGCGACGTGCCCTCGTACAGCTGCATGATCTTGGCGTCGCGCATCAGCTTCTCCACCGGGTACTCCTTGATGAACCCATAGCCGCCGTAGACCTGGACGGCGTCCACGGTGACCTCCATCGCGGTGTCGGCGGCGAACCGCTTCGCGTGCGAGGAGACGAGCGTGTTGCGCTTGCCCTGGTCGAGCAGCACGGCTGACTCCCAGACGAGCAGCCGGGATGCCTCGATCTTGGTCGCCATGTCGGCGATCATGAAGGCCACCGCTTGGTGCATGGCGATCGGGACGCCGAACTGGACGCGCTCCTTGGAGTACCCGCAGGCGAACTCGAACGCAGCCCGGGCAATGCCGACGGCCAGCGAGGAGACGCCCGGGCGGGTGCGGTCGAGGGTCGTCATCGCGAGCTTGAACCCGTGGTTTTCCTCGCCGAGCATGTTCGCCGCGGGCACCTCGACCTCGTCGAAGGAGATCGTCGCCGTGTCCGAGGCACGCTGCCCGAGCTTGTCTTCCTTCTTGTCGACGGTGACACCATCCGCGTCGCGGTCGACGACGAAGGCGGTGATGCCGCGGTGGCCCGCCTCGGGATCCGTCTTGGCGTAGACCGTGTACCAGGACGCATGGCTGCCGTTGGTGATGAAGCACTTCGAGCCGGAGATCACGTACTTGTCGCCGCTCTTGATCGCCTTGGTCTTCATGCCGCTGACGTCGGAGCCGGCGTCGGGCTCGGTGAGGCAGAAGGAGGCCAGCTTCGGCTCCTCGGCGAGCATGCCGAGGTACTTCTTCTTGGTCTCCTCGGAGGCGCCGATCAAAAGCGGCGCCGAGGCGAGGCCGTTGGCCATCAGGCTGGTTCCGATGCCCGAGCAGCCCCAGCCCAGCTCCTCCTCGATCAGGCAGCCCGAGAGGTAATCGAGGCCTGGGCCACCGTAGGCCTCCGGGATGTGCACGTTCATGAGGCCCACCTCGAAGGCCTTCTCGACGATCTCCTGGGGCCAGGTGCTGTCGCGGTCATGCTCCCAGGCGACGGGGCGGATCTCCTTCTCGGAGAAGTCGTGGGCCAGCTCTCGCAGGTCCTTCTGCTCGTCAGTCAGCGTGAAGTCAACCAAGGCTGTGGCGCTCCTTTGCGTTTGGGGACCAGTCACCGGCGAGCCGATTGACTGGTCAGTCAGCCAGTCTGAGGGAGCGAAGAGTATCGAAATCGCAGGACCCCCCGTGCCGGTGACGGCGGCCGCGGTTGCGCCGCGCGCCCCCCGCTCGTACCCTAGGCGGGTGCTCCCCCTGGCCCTCAGCCTCAGCACCGGCGACGTGATCCTGATCGTCGTCTTCGCGGCCATCCCGATCGCGCTGGCCGCCTTCGTGCTCGGGGCCGGGAACGCTCTGAAGCAGATCGGCAAGGGGCCGTTTGCGGTCGAGTTCGACAGCGACCTCTCGCAGCGGGCCGGCGACGGTCCCCGGGCCGGGTCGGCGGAGGGCCGCGAGGCCGAAATCCGCCAGATGCTGGAGGCGAAGGCCTACCGCCAGCGCGCCCGGGGCGAGACGGCGCTCGACATCGATGCCGAGCTGACCAGGCTGCTCGCCGATCGGCCGTCAGGGCCCCCCGGGGCCGACCCCGGGCTGGCCGAGGAGGTGCGACAGCTCGTCGTGGCGCGCAACGCGCGTCGCATGCGGCAGGGAAAGCCGCCGCTCGACGTGGACCGGGAGGTCGAGCGCCGGCTCCGCGAGCTTGAGAACCTCGGGCAGTAATAGGATCGCGCCATGACTCCGGACATCGACAGCCGCACGGTGGACCTCGAGGAGATGGTGCTTCGTCCCGGCACCTACTTCAACCCGCAGACAGAGATGGTGGTGATCGTCGACGATTCGACCTCGATCGACCAGGAGATCTTCAGCATGGAGGCGTACGAAGGGTCCGACTGGGTGCGGATCGCCGACGAGGTCCCGGTCGACGAGGACCGCCTCGGCCAGACGCTGGAGGAATTCCAGACCCACTATCACCCCGGCACCGCCGGCTCGGTCTCGGCGACGGCGCTCGAGCAGGGCGACGGCACCGACGACGAGGAGGAGGACGGCGAGTCGCAGGACCCCGGCCGGGAGGATTGATGGCGGGCTACTCGGTCGCCAAGCGGGAGGAAGCGACCGACTGGATGGCCGATTACCCCGGATTCGGCGAGATGCGCTGGTACTCCGACGCGCTCGGCACGGGGCAGCTCTCGTTCAGCTGGCGGACGATGCCGCCGAACACCGGCGGGCGCGGCAGCTATGGCCACCGCCACCCCGGCCAGGAGGAGATCTACTTCGTGATCGGCGGCCGAGTCACGTTCAAGATCGACGATGACGTGTTCGAGGCGGGCCCGCAGACCGCGGTGCGAATCGGCGGCGACGCGTACCGCTCAGTTCACAACGACACCGGCCATGACGCCGAGCTGTTCATCTTCTCGACCCGCGATCCTGACGCAGGCACAGAGCGGGCCGAGAACTTCTGGCCCGCCGACTGAGCTACGCGAAGCCGAACGCGAGGCCGAGGATCAGGTACACGGCGAGCAGCTGCACGCCCTCGAACCAGGTCGACTCCCCCTCGTGTGTGACGTTGCTCGCGATCAGGACCGCGATCACCACCGCCCCAAGCTCGAATCCGTTGAAGACCAGCGCCATCGGCTCAGGCCCGATGACGAACGACGCGAAGACCAGGATCGGGGCCACGAACAGGGCCACCTGGGCGCTCGAGCCGATCGCGATGTTCACCGCCAGGTTCATCTTGTTCTTGTAGGCGACCAGCACCGCGACCCAGTGCTCGGCGGCGTTCCCGACGATCGCGATCACGATCACTCCGATGAAGAACTCGCTCAGCCCCACCGACTCGGACGCTTCCGCGATTGACCCGACGAGCACCTCGGACATCACCCCGACCACGACCCCCGCCACGGCCAGCATCAGCACCGAGCGGCGCGCCGACCAGCCGAAGGCGGGCTCTTCATGCGGGTCCCCAGGCGGATTGAAGATGTCCCTGTGCGTCTTGAGCGAGAAGAGCAGGCCGGCGATGTAGGTGGCGGCGAGCACGACGGCGACCGCGAACGAGAGCTGCTCGACCGTGGACCCGTAGTCGACCCGCTCGGCGTTCACGGACGGCAATCCCTGACCCTCGACCAGCTCGAAGATCGCGGGCATCGCCAATGCGGCAACCGCGAGGAACAGCATCAGCGACTGCACGTTCGCGGCGGTGGCGTTGAAGTGCTGTCGATCGCGACCGATCCCCCCGACGAGCATCGCCGCGCCGAGCACCAGGAGGATGTTGCCGATGATCGATCCGACGATCGAGGCCTTGACGACCTCCTGGAGGCCCTCATTCAGGGCGAACAGGGCGATGATCAGCTCAGGTGCGTTGCCGAAGGTGACGTTTAGGAGCCCGCCGATCCCCGGGCCCGAGCGGGTCGCGAGCTCCTCTGTGGCCAGCCCCATCAGCGCAGCGGTTGGGATGATTCCCAACGCCGCGGTGATGAAGATCGCCGTTGGGGAGGCGTGAGCGAGATCGAGTCCCACCGCGACCGGAATGAACGGGACCAACATGTAAGGCCAGCCCTGTGCGGTGAGCAAGAAGCCCGGACCGCGCGCCTGGTTTGAGCCGCCGCTCGCCATCGCGCCGGGAGCCTATGGGCTCGGGTGGTCGGCCGAATCCCCACGACCCCTGATCTCGTCAGAGGCCCTACTAGACTGCGCCGCGTGAGGACGCGCCGCTTCGGCGACACCGACCTCGAGGCATCGGAGATCGGCTTCGGGACCTGGGCGCTCGGCTCGACCTGGTGGGGCGAGGTGAGCGAGGAGGCAGGCGAGCGTCTGCTGCTCGAGGCGCTCGAACTCGGCATCACCTTCTTCGAGACGGGCGACGCCTATGGCCGGGGCGCGAACGAGGAGCTCGTGGGCCGGGTGCTCGGCCCGCACCGGGACCGTATCCAGCTCTCGACCAAGTTCGGGTACGTCCTCGACGAGGGCCGCCAGGAGCACTCGGAAGGGGAGCGGCCACAGCGCTGGGACGGGCCGTTCGTGCGGCGCGCCCTGGAGGCGAGCCTGAGGCGGCTGCGCACCGACCATCTCGACCTCTACCAGCTCCACAACCCACGCCTGGAGGCGATCGACTCGGACGAGTGCTTCGCAACCCTCGATGAGCTACGCGCCGAGGGCAAGATCGCCCAGTACGGCGTCGCCCTCGGCCCCGCGATCGGCTGGCGGGAGGAGGGCCTGCGAGCGATCTCCGGGCGCCAGGTCGCCTCCGTGCAGACCGTCTACAACCTGCTCGAGCAGGATCCGGGCCGCGCGTTCATGGCGGCCGCCGCCGACCATGGCGTCGGCGTGATCGCACGGGTCCCCACCTCGTCCGGGCTGCTCGACGACACTCTGACCCCGGAGACGAGCTTCGGGCCCGGCGACCACCGTCGCCACCGGCCGCGCGAGTGGCTGGTCGAAGGCCTCGAGAAGATCGAGCGGATCCGCTTTCTCTGCGGGCCTGAGACGGGGCGCACGATGGCCCAGGCGGCCCTCCGCTTCATCCTGGCCCAGCCTCAGATGACGGTCGTGATCCCCACGATCACCAACCACTCCGAGCTTCGCGAGTACGCCGGCGCCGCGGACGCCCCCGACCTGACCGAGGACGAGCTCACCCGCCTCGACGAGCTGTACAACCAAAACTTCGAGGTAGACGCTAGAGGGCCCAGGCTAGCGACGAAGTCGCGGTAGCAACGTGTGGACCTGCCGGGTCAGGCCGGCGCCCTAACCCGCCGGAAACGTAGGCGAAGCCGAGGCTTTCGGCGGAGTAATTCCGAAGCCGAGGCTTCCGCCGGAGTAATTCCGAAGCCGAGGCTTCCGCCGGAGTTATTCAGAGGGCGAAGCCGAGGCTTCCGGCGGAGTTGTTCAGAGCTGGTCGGCGCACTTCCTGATCTCGTCCGAGGTCGTGGCGTCCCGGATGCAGTCCAGGTAGCCGGGGGCGGGACCGCCGCCGCTGCCCACGCCGCCGTTCGTCCCACCGGATGGATCGATCAGGCCGAGGCCGCTGAGGCCGAGGTCGCTGAGCAGGCCGGAGATCGGCTGGGTGTCCTGCGGTGCAGAGATCTCCTGGGGCTCGTTGACGTCACTCAGCGTGACTGAGAGGTCGACGTCGACGTGGCTCACCGTGGAGCCCTCGGCGTCTGGCGGCGGCTCGATCGCCAGCGACAGCGACAGCCTGCGCAGGACGTGATCGTCTTTGCCCGAGTACACGTCCAGGGTGGCCTCCTGGATCGCGCTCTTCACCTGATCGAGCTGCCCCTGGTCGACCGTCGGCGCCGCGTTCCCGGGCACCCGCTCGGCGATCTTGACGAAGTCGGAGAAGATCTGCTCGATATCGGCGTCGCCGTGGATGTGGATGGTCTCGGTCCCCTCCACGTCCTCGTATCCCTCGTTGGAGAGGTTTGTCAGCCAGGTCTGGGGGTCGACCCCGAACTGCTCGAAGATCGAGGACGCGTTCTGATTGGACTGCGCCTGCCGGGCTGACCGTTCAGAGAGGGCCTTGAAGCGCTGGAAGATGGAAGCCCCGACCTCATACGCCTGCCCCTGGTACTCGACGAAGGCGTTTTCCTGGGTGACGATCAGGCCGCCCTCGAAATCGAAGCTCTGGCCCGCCCCAGAGGCGCTGATGTCAGCGCTCAGATCAAGCTGTGGGAAGGCCGTCGGGTCGGATTCGTCGCTCTGGAACGGTCCCTCGATCGTCGCCGTCAGGCTCCCCGACTGGTCGCCCTCGGCCGAGCCGTCCAGGCTGATCCCCAGCTGGCCGCTGGTGATCTGCTCCGCTTCGTTGAAGGTCTGCTCGAGAACCTGCTTCGGGTCCTCGCTGCCACCGCCGCCGTCATCGCCGCAGCCCGCCGCCACGGCGGGCAGGACGAATATCAGCGCGAGGATCGCGGCGCGGGCTCGGATACGGGTCAAGTCAGGCTCCCTTTCGTCCGGCTGGCCTTCAGCACTTGGTCAGGCGCGCCAGGGTAGCGAACCCTCCTGATGGGCCTGGCTGTTTGTTGGCCAGTTGCCAAGCACCCTTCACGAGTGACGGATCTCACATAGGGCCGCCACGAGGAATGCGTATCGTTCGTCACGTGGGCGGAGGAGCTTGCCCCGGCTGCGGAACTGAGAATCCCGAGAGGGCTCGCTTCTGCATGTCATGCGGCGAGACGCTGTCGGCGAGCTGTCCGACCTGCGGCACCGAGAACCCACCGGGCGCAAAGTTCTGCATCGAGTGCGGGACCGGGCTCGGGGCAGGCGGATCGGGCGTGGTGGCGCCCCCTCCGGGGACGACGCCGCAGGCTCCCTCCCCACCCGGGGTAACGGCCCAGGCGGCCCCTCCCGCCCAGCGCGGAGGGCTGTTCGGCGGCCAGCTCCCGGGCGTGGCCGCACCGGCTTGGGGCTCGCCCGGCGCCGGCGCTCTGCCGGAGGAGCGCCGCAAGGCAACGGTGCTGTTCGCCGACCTGTCCGGCTATACGGCGGTCGCCGAGCGCATGGACCCCGAGGCCGTGAAGTCGATCGTGGACCGGGCGCTGCGACGGCTTGGCCAGGAGGTCGTCCGCTATGGCGGCAGGGTGGACAAGTACATCGGCGACAACGTGATGGCGGTCTTCGGCGCCCCGGTCTCGCACGAGGACGACCCGGAGCGCGCCGTGCGCGCCGGCCTGGCGATGCAGGCCGCGATGGAGGAGATCAACCAGGACATGGCGGGGGCGGCCGCGGAGGCGGCCGGCGCCAACTTCTTGCTGCGGGTCGGGATCAACTCCGGCGAGGTGCTGGCCGGTCAGGTCGGCGACGGCTACACGGTGATGGGCGACGCGGTCAACGTCGCCGCCCGGTTGCAGGCGGCGGCGAAGCCGGGAAGCGTCACCGTCGGCGAGATCACCCACCGCCTGACCCGGGACGCGATCGAGTACTCCGAGCTCGAGCCTTTGACCCTGAAGGGAAAGTCCGAGCCCGTCGCCGCTTGGGAGGCCGCCCGCGTCCTGGATCCTGGCCCGGCCACCCGAGGCGCCCGCAGCGAGGCGCCCCTGATCGGCCGCGAGGACGAGTCGGCGCTGCTCATGTCGCTGTTCGACCGCGTGGGCCGCGAGAGCCGCCCGCATCTGGTCACCGTGATCGGCCAGGCCGGGGTGGGCAAGTCGCGCCTTCTGCGCGAGCTGGAGGTGCAGACGAGCGCGCGGACGGAGAAACCGGCCTTCCGGGTCGGGCGCTGCCCCGCCTATGGCGCGGGGCTCGCCTACTGGGCGCTCGGCGAAATCCTGCGCGGCCAGTTCGAGCTGGTCGACACCGACGATTCCGAGCTGGCCTGGGCGAAGCTCCTAAGGGGGGTCGAGTCGGTCGTCTCCGACGCCGAGACCGACGAGCCGCCGGAACGAATCGCCGCGACGATCGCTCGCCCATTGGGAATCGAGCCCCCAGCCGAGCACGCGATGCCGACCGGCGTGCACGACGTGGACGACGCGCAGCAGACCCGCGACCGGTTGTTCTCCGCGGTGCGCTCCCTGGTGGAGGCGGTGAGCCGGCAACACCCGGTGGTGATCGCGCTCGAGGACATCCACTGGGCGGACGAGGGCATGCTCGACCTGATCGAGTACCTGGCGCGCTGGGTACGCGGCCCCGCGCTGATCGTCTGCCTGGCGCGCGACGAGCTGCTCGACCGCCGCCCGGGCTGGGGCGGCGGGCGGCGCAACGCGACCACGATCTCGCTCGAGCCGCTGACCCAGGACGAGACGCGCGAGCTGGTCGCCGCCCTGCTGCCCAATGGAAACGGCAGCCACACGAACGGTCAGGCAGAGCTGGTGCCCCAGGTCGCCGAACGCTCCGCCGGCAACCCGCTGTTCGCGGAGGAGATGGTCAACCGGATCCGCGAGGAGGGGTCGCAGGACGTCCAGACCCTCCCCGAGACCGTGCATGCCGTGCTCGCGGCCCGCCTCGACTCGCTGTCCGCGCCGGAGCGCCGCGTGCTACAGCATGCCTCGGTGGTCGGCCAGACCTTCTGGGAGGGCTCACTCGCCGGGATCGAGCAGGAGGAGGGCATCCACCTCCAGGAGGCTCTCGCCGCGCTTCAGGAGAAGGACCTCGTGGTGCCGAGCGCCGGGAGCCGCCTCGCGGGGGAGCACGAGTACGCGTTCAAGCACGTCCTGATCCGCGACGTCGCGTACTCGACGCTGCCGAAGTCGGTGCGGGCGTGGAAGCACGCCCAGGTGGGCGGCTTCATCGAGGAACGGGCCGCCGACCGCTCGGAGGGCGTGGTGGCGATGGTCGCGGACCACTACGGCAGGGCCGCTGCGCTTGGCGCGGACGCCGAGATCGAGCAGTCGGAGCTCGAGCGCATCAACCAGAAGGCCCTGTCGGCGCTCGAGGCGGCAGGCGACGCCGCCGCCTCCCTGTATTCCAACCAGGAGGCCCTGAGCCACTACGAGACCGCGCTGTCCTTGCCCGACGGCCCCGGCTCCCCGCGAGTGGATCCTGCACTCCGCGCCCGGATCGATGAGAAGCTCGGCGACGTCGCGCTGCGGCTCGGCCGTGTCGACCAGGCCACCGACGTCTGGCGAGAATGCCTGGACTTCCATCGTCGCGAGGAGGACCTGGCCAGGGTCGGCGACCTGCACCGAAAGATCGGCGCCGGGCTCTGGCACAAGGGCGACCGAGAGGGGTCGATCGAGCACTACCAGAAGGGGATCGACCTGCTCAAGGACGGCCCCCCGTGCCTCGAGCTGGTGCGGCTGTACGAAGAGGCCGCCTCGCTCTACATGCACACAGGCGACAACATGCTCGCCATCTACGCGTCCGAGAAGGCGCTCCGACTGGCGGAGCGACTCGGCGAGGCGGCGGCGGCAAGCCGCGCACACGGGATCTTCGGCCGCGTCTTCGGCCGCATCGGCGACTCCGAGCGCGCCCGCCAGAACCTGGAGCGCTCCGTCGAGCTCGCGCGCGAGTCCGACCCTGCCGAGGCGGTCCGGGCGCTGCTCACACTGGGCTATCACCTGGAGATCTCGGAGGCCGACTACGAGGGGGCCGGCGCCGCCTACCAGGAGGCGCTGGAGCTGGCCGAGCAGACAGGCGACCTGCCGTCCAAGGTCGAGCTGCACGCGGCGCTGGCGCAGCTCGCTGCGCACAGCGGCGACTGGGACGCCGTGGAGCGGGAGGCCGAGGCATCCGGGCAGCTCGCCGAGCGGGAAGGCCTGACGGGCAAGCTCTGCTTCCCATACATGATGCGCGGGATACTCCGCTGGCGCGAGGGGCATTTCGACGAGGCGGTGAAGGGGCTCCGCCAAGCCGCTGAGCTCGCCGAGCAGGTGGGCCGCTCCGAGGTCGCGTTCCAATCGCTGTTCTGGCTGGGCGCGACGCTGCGCCAGCGCGGCGACTACGCGGACGCCGATACCGAGCTGGCGCGGGCGCTCGACCTCTGCGAGCGCGCGGGCCTGGTCGCCCAGTCGGTGGAGGCGATCTCCTCCCGCGCCGTGAACCTTTCCGTGTCAGGGCGACTCGACGCCGCCCGCGAAGCCGCCGACGAGGCGGAGCGCCTCGCTGACCGGCTGCGCTACCCGGTTGGCAAAGCCGCGAGCCTCGAGGCCCGGGGTGCGGTGGCGGCCGACCCAGACGAGGCGAGCGCAGCGCTGACCGAGGCCCGCGAAGCGTGGCAGGGGCTGGGCCGGCCGCTCGATGCCGCCCGCTGTGAGTACCTACGAGGGCGCCTGCTGCGCGAGTCGCACCCGGAGGAGGCGCGCCGGGCGCTCGAGCTGGCAGCGGCGGAGGCGGAGACGTACGGGGTCGACCACCTCGCCGAGCTGGCCCTCAAGCTGCTGCCGGCCTAGCGCCCGGAAACCCCAATCCGTGCCGCCTTAGTTCCACACCTCGGAACCAGCGGGACACAGTTGGGCAACGGTGGGAGTCAAGCGAGGCCCTCGGCCTCGTACTCGCGCAGGAAACCCTCGAACAGGCGCAGGTGCCCCTGCTCGTCGCGGAGGATGTCGATGACCATGTCCTGGGTCACGGGATCAACGGCGTCGGTCTCCGAGATGATGCGGCTGTAGTGCTCGATGGCGCCCGCCTCGGCCGCGATCACGCCCTTGATCACGTGCACAACGTCGGTCTGATGCTCGGGGGGCTGGAGATAGGACTGCTGGGCTCCGAATGCCTCCGAGCCGGGGACGACCCCGTAGAGCTCCTTGATCCTCTGCGCGAACTGCTGGGCATGCCCCAGCTCCTCGGTGACGTCCTGCTCCAGCGACTCCTTGATCTCCTGCGCTCGGACGCCATCCAGGTTTACTGAACCGGCGATGTAGCTCATCACGGTCTCGATCTCCATCCAGTAGGCGGTCTCGAGCAGCCCTACGATCTGGTGCCGCTTGCCGGCGTTCTCCTCGGCCATGATGTCGGCGCCCGTGGCGATCTCGCTCATCTGCTCCCTCCTCGGGTGGAAACGAAGCTCACGATATCCGTTATCCGTGCGCACCTGGGAGAATCGCTCTCGTGCCTTTGATTGAGCGCGAGGAGGGAATCGAGCTCCACTGGGAGGAGCGGGGCGAGGGCCCGCTGGTGATCCTGGCCCCCTACTCCATCTTTCATCCCTCCGTGTACGACCCGATCGCCGCCGAGCTGGTGCGCGACCACCGCATCGTTCGCTACGACGATCGTGGCGCCGGCCAGTCAACCCGCGCGGGCCCCCACGACATGATCACCGGGTCGGAGGACCTCGCGGCGGTGATCGAGGCGAGCGGCGAAGCGGCGGTGATCGTGGGTCTGGGCGACGCCAGCAACCGCGCCGTTCGGGTCTGCGCCCAGCAGCCGGAGCTCGTCGAGGCGATGGTGACCCCGGGCGGCATGCCCGCGGGACGGAAGAGGCTGGAGGGCTCCGAGGCGATGGCCTCCTCCGACACCGTGGTCGACGCCTTCCTGAGCATGTGCGAGACCGACTATCGGGGCGCAATCCGCTCCCTGGTCACCGCCGGGAACCCGCAGATGAGCGAGGAGGAGATCCGCGAGCGAGTTCGCCTGCAGACCGAGTACCAGCCTCAGGAGACGTCGGTGGCCCGGCTGCGCGCCTGGGTGGAGGACGACTCGCTGGAGGCCGCCCGCGCCTCCGCTGAGAAGCTCTGGTTGCTGTGCGCGGACAACACCGGCGGCGGCTGGTTTCCGGCGGGCAGGGAGGCCGCGGAGCTCTCGCGCCAACTGTTCCCCGAGGCGCACGTGGAGGAGATCGAGGGCGGAATCATGAGCCGGCCCGACCTGACCGCGTCGATCGTCCGCCGGGTGACCGCGCCGCTTCGCGCGACGCCCGCCTGAGCCGTGGCCAGGCTCGAGCGTCCCGACGGAGTCGAGCTCCACTGGGAGGAGCGGGGCGAGGGCCCGCTGGTGGTGCTGGCTCCCCACTGCTGGGGACATCCGGGCGTTTACGAAGCCCTGCTCTCGGACCTCGCACGCGATCACCGCGTCGTGACCAGCGACGCGCGCGGGACCGGGGAGTCCACCCGCGCCGGCCCCTATGACATGGAGACGGATTGCTCTGACCTCGAGGCGATCCTCGAGGAGGCGGGCGGTGAAGCCGTGGTGATCTGCACCGCCGACGGCGCCAACCGGGGCGCGCGCCTCGCCGCTTCTCGCACGGACCTGGTGGCCGCCGTGGTGGCCTTGGGCACCGCCCCATTCGCGCGCATGCACTTCGAGGGCAGCGAGGGGATGATCGCTTCGGACACCGTCGTGGGCGCCTTCATCAACATGCTCGAGCGCGATTACAGGGGCGCGCTTCGCACCCTGCTGAGCGCGACCAATGCGCAGATGTCCGAGGCGGAGCTGCGCGAGCGGGTCGGCTTCCAGATCTCTTACTGCCCGCAGGAGGCCGCGGTTGCACGCGTTCGGGTCTGGGCGGAGGACGACCCCACGGCGGCGGCCCGGGAGACGGGAGCCCGCCTCTGGATCCTCATCGCCGCGGACGTCGCGGGACCCTGGCTGCCGCCGGCGGACGAGCGCCGCAGGCTCACCGAGGCGCTGATCCCGGAGGCGCGGATCGTGGAAACCGCGGCGGGAACGGGCCCGATCTCACAGCCCGGGGTCGCCGCCGACGCGATCCGCCGAATCAGCGCGCCCCTGCGCGTGTAATCGAGCTGGTGAGCGTGTCGCTTGAGCCACCGCCGGTGGACTGAGCTCTTTCGCTCGCTGCCGCCTCCGGCGCGGCTGGCGGCGCTCGGGGCGCTCGCCGTGCCGGGCAGCATGCTGTTCCCCTGGTACGGGATCGAGTTCGGCCCCGGGCTCTCCAAGACCGGCTTCGATTCCTTCGGCCTCGGCCAGCTCGCGCTGCTGCTCACCGTGGGCGCGGCCCTGTACCTGGTCGCGCGCTGCGCGGGCGGCTATGACCTGCCGCGTCCGCTGCGCGAGGGAACCCTGCTCGCCCTGGCGGGAGGATGGGCGGCCGTTCTGGTCGGCTACCTGATGCTCGACAAGCCCGATCAGATCGCGGGCCACACGGGCATCCACCTGCGCTACGGGGTCTTCGTCGCCCTTGGCGGCTCGCTCGCGCTCCTCGTCGGCGGCCTGCGCTTGCGCCGGGACGAGGTCGTGGCGGAGCGACGCCGCCAAAAGTGAAGCGGGACGCTCGCCCAGCGTCCCGCTTCGACATGAGGAGGTGCCCCGCGAGGACCCTATTGGTGTCCCCGCAGTTGATGGATGTGCACAGACAACATCGGCAGCCGGCCGTCCGACACGAGGCCCAAAACGCCTATTTGGACGATTGTCCGAGGCCCGTCGCGCGGGCCACCAGGCGATCACGAAGGCGATCGGGGAGCAGCTTGGTGAGAGTGGCCATCGCCTTGGCGTCGGCGCCGACCAGATAACGCGTCCGTGGCCTGCTCGCGGTTATCGCATGGGCGACCACGTTGGCGACCTTCTCCGGCGGTGCGCCGCGCCCCGCGGTCTGCCCCAACACCTCCTCGGTGCGCGCGAGCGACTCGCCGTACAGCTCCTGACCCTCAGCCGAGAGGTCGCCGCGGACCGCCCTGGCAGTCGCCTGGCCCTTCTCCCAGATCGGAGTCGCTATGGACCCGGGCTCGACGATCGAGACCTGGACACCGAACTGGCGCAGCTCCAGGCGCAGCACGTCGCCGACCGCCTCGATCCCGAACTTCGAAGCGTGGTACGGGGACATGTACGGAGTGGCGAGCAGGCCGCCGATCGAGCTGATGAAGACCAGCCGCCCGCGGGCTTGCCGCAGCGCCGGGATGAAGGCTTGGGTCACCGCGACCTGGCCGATCAGGTTGACCTCGATCTGGTGGCGGAAGTCGCTCACGGACAGCAGCTCGAGCGGCCCCCCCACCCCGATTCCTGCGTTGTTCACGAGGCCCGCAAGGCTGCCCCCGGTCACCTCGGAGACTCGGTCAGCGGCGCGAGAGATGTGCTCCGGCTCGGTGACGTCCAGAATCAGCGGCTGGAGCGGCCCGGAGGTCTCGCCCCGGAGACGCTCGCCGTCCTCGTCGGTGCGCACGCCGGCGAAGACCTTGAAGCCCAGGCGATCCAGGTGGAGCGCGCATGCTCGACCGATCCCGGTCGAGCTTCCCGTGACCACGACCGCGCCGCGAGCCCCGTCGCCGTGCACGGTTCGAGCCTATCCGGCTGCTGCGGTGCGCGCCCTTAGCCTCTTAAGCTTCGGCCGCCTTGGCCGCTTGGCGCTCGGGGCTGATCCGGACCACGTCCCAGATCAGGCCCAGCCGCTCGAGCGCCCAGATCACCGCTGCGGAGGGATCGAGCTGCCAGCGGCGCAGCCCGTGGACAGCAGAGGTGGGAAACGCGTGGTGGTTGTTGTGCCAGGCCTCCCCAAACGTGGGCAGGGCGAGCCAGAGGACGTTTCGCGACTGGTCGTCGGTTGGGAACCGGCGTCGCCCGAAAACGTGGCAGACGGAGTTGATGCTGTAGGTGAAGTGATGCAGCACGAAGACCCGGACCGCGCCGCCCCAGAGCAGGGCGGTGAGCCCGGCCACCAGCGTGCCGCCGATCGCGTAGCCGAGTCCGAACGGAACGGCGAGCCCGATCACGGCCCAGAGCAGGAAGGTCCGATCGACGAAGCTGACCACGGGGTCGTCCATCAGATCGCCCGCGAAGCGTCGCTTCGCCCCGCGCTCGGTGTGGATGAACAGCCAGCCTACGTGGGCGTGGAACAGCCCCCGCAAGGTGCCGCGCCAGCCCCCGCCGTGCCCGACGTGGGGGCTGTGCGGGTCGCCCTTCTCGTCGGCGAAGGCGTGATGCTTACGGTGGTCGGCGACCCAGGAGATCACCGGTCCCTCGATCGCCGCCGATCCCAGGGCCGCGAGTATCCCCCGCAGCGCCCGGCTGGTCTTGAAGCTGCGGTGGGTGAGCAGTCGATGGAAGCCGACCGTGATCCCGAGGCCGGTGAGAACGTAGATGGCGCCGAGGATCGCCAGGTCGCGCCAGTGAAGCGCCTCGTTCCACACCTGCCAGGCGGCGACGCTGAGCAGCAGGAAGGGGACGGCGGTGACGAGACCGGTGATGATCCGGTCGGCGGTCTCGTGCGCGACAGGCTGAATGAGTTCGTTGTCCGTTGTCACGGCTTTCGCTGTGGGACCCTACCGCCTCGAACGGCTACCCGGGGATCGTGAACATCGACTGGATCTGAGTTGAGAACATCAGGTCGCCCTCGATCTTGAGCTTGCCGCTCATGAACAGCATCGGGCCGGCGGCACTGCCCGTCACGAGCCGCATGAAGTCGACCGCGTCCAGCATCAGGGTGACGCGCGGCTCGTGCTGGGGGTCCTTGCCCACGGTGCAGCTGCCGTCGCGGAGCACGACCTCGTAGTGGTCGAGGGCGCCATCGGAAGGGCCGGTCACCTTCCAGTGGACCACCGCGTCCACTCCCGTGGCGCTGCTCGGCTTGAAGTGCTGCTCCATGCGGCGGAAGACCTCGCCGATGATCGCCTCGCGCTGCGGCCCGCTGAGGGCCTCGCGAAGCTGCTCGTCGGTGACGGACGAGATCGTCCCTGCCACCTGCTGCGGATCGAGCGACGAGAAATCTGTCGCACCGGTTGCGTCCTGCGTCTCGGTCACCTGCTGCTCCTCCTCGGTCACCTGCTGCTCCTCTCTCATTGGATCCGTGCTCCCGAGATCGCTCGGGAGATCACCAGCCGCTGGATCTCCGAGGTGCCCTCGAAGATCGTGTAGATCTTGGCGTCGCGGTGCATCCGCTCGACCGGGTACTCGCGGGTGTAGCCGTTGCCGCCGAGGATCTGGATCGCTCGCTCAGTTACCCAGACCGCCACCTCGCCGGCCTTCAGCTTGGACATCGAGCCCTCGGCGGCGTCGAAGTCCTTGCCGCTGCGCCCCATCCAGGCAGCGCGCCAGACCAGCATGCGGGCCGCGTCGATCTCCGTCCTCATGTCGGCGAGCGTGAACGCGATCGCCTGGTTCTCGATGATCGGCCTGCCGAACTGCACCCGCTGCTTGGCGTAGTCCAGCGCGTACTCGTACGCCGCGCGCGCGATTCCGAGGGCCTGGGCGCCGACCGTCGGCCTCGAGACCTCGAAGGTCCGCATCGCGGCCTGGCCACGTGATCCCGTGCCCTCGCGGGCGCGGGCAAGGCGCTCGTCGAGCTTCTCCTTGCCCCCGAGCAGGCACGAGCCCGGCACTCGGCAGTCGTCCAGATGGACGTCGGCCGTGTGCGAGGCCCGCACTCCGTGCTTCTTCACCTTGGCGCCCTGCTCGAGCCCCTTCGCCCCAGGCGGGACGACGAAGGCGGCGTGCCCACGCGAGCGAAGCTCGCGATCGACGCTGGCGATCACGACGTGGACGTCGGCGATCCCGCCGTTGGTCGCCCAGGCTTTCTGGCCGTTGAGGATCCACTCGTCCTTGCCCTGGTCGTAGCGCGCGGAGGTGCGGATGGCGGAGACGTCGGACCCGGCGTCGGGCTCCGAGGAGCAGAAGGCGGCAACCTTCGGCTCCTCGGGCGTCCCGTAGCACTGCGGCACCCACTCGACGAGCTGGTCGGGCGTCCCGGAGGCGTAGATCCCGGCCACCGCCAGGGTCGTGCCCATGATCGAGAGCCCGATTCCTGCGTCGCCCCAGAACAGCTCCTCGTTGACGATCGGAAGCTGGAGCCCGGTCGGGTCGGACCAGAACTGGGCGAGCGCCTCGAAGCCGTAGAGGCCGATCTTCGCCGCCTCTTGGATGATCGGCCACGGCGTCTCCTCGCGCTCGTCCCACTCGGAGGCCGCCGGGCGGACGACCTGCTCGGCGAACCCATGCACCCAGTCGCGGATCTCCCGCTGGTCCTCGCTCAGCTCGAGGCTGAACGTGGCTGTGTCGGGCACCTTGCTGCCGTTCACGGTGGCGGCTGCGGCCTCGTCGGCGTTCGCGGCTGCTTGCTTTGGGCTGGCGGCTTCCATGGCTCTCCTTGGTGGGCGGCGTGCAGGGCGTTGGCGCGTCTCGTCCGGCAATACGTTACACCATTTAATGTCACATGTTTCGGTGTTCCCTGACCCGGTGTGCCAAGCGAGCCGGGACCCGGCGACCCCGCACGCGGCACACTAGAGTCGGGATTGGTGCTTTTTCGCCAGGTCATCCACGAGGATCTCGCTTGCGGCTCGTACCTGGTTGGCGACGGCGGCGTGGCCGCCGTGGTCGATCCTCAGTGGGACATTGATCCCTACCTGCGGCTGAGCCGCCTTCACGGCGTTCGGATCGAGCACGTGATCGAGACCCACAACCACGCGGACCACGTTTCCGGGCACGGTCGGTTGGCCAGGGCCACGGGGGCGACGATCCACATCCACGAGCTCGCCGGGGCCGAGTATCCGCACGAGCCGTTCGCCGACGGCTGGAGGCTTCGCATGGGCAACCTGGAGATCGAGGCGGTGCATACGCCCGGCCACCGCCCCGAGCACACCTCGTTCGTGCTGCACGATGCCGCTCGCGCCGACGATGCCTGGGCGGTCCTGACCGGCGACTCGCTGTTCATCGGCGACGTCGCGCGCCCGGATCTGGCGGTCGAGCCCCGCGACGGCGCGGAGGGGATCTTCGATTCGCTGCACAGGCGCCTGTTGACCCTGGACGATGACGTCGAGGTCTGGCCCGGCCATCTCGGCGGATCGATGTGCGGGAGCTCCGCGATCGACAACAAGACGTCTTCGACCATCGGCTTCGAGCGCCAGCACAACCCCGCCCTCCGGGCCTCCACCCCGGAATCGTTCATCGACGCCACGCTCAACCAGCTCGGGGAGCGCCCGCCCAACGTCGAGCACATCGTGGCACTGAACCGCGGACCGCTGGTCGAGGAGCTGGGAATGCCCGCGCCGCTCACCCCTCGAGCGGTGGAGGTGGCGATCGCCGAGGGCGCGATCCTGGTCGACGCGCGGACGAACGAGCAGTTCGACGAGGCCCACATCCCCGGGGCGATCAGCGCCTCGGCCTACGACACCGGCTTCGCCACCAAGGTGGCCAGGGTCGTCCGCGAGGACGTGGAGTTGATCGTCGTCGCCGCCTCGGACGGCTACGAGCTCGAGGCGGCCGACCTGCTGGCGTCCGTCGGCCTTCGCGTTCGCGGCTTCCTCCAGGGCGGCATGACCGCCTGGCGCAGAGAGGAGCGTCCGGTGAAGCGCGTCGAGCTGATCGATCCCGACGCCCTTGCCGAGCGGCTCGCCAGCGATCAAGCGATCGTGGTGCTCGACGTCCGGGACGACGACGAGTTCGCCGAGGGCCACATTCCCGGCTCGGTCCACGTGCCCTACGCCCACCTGATGGAGCGACTCGGCGAGCTGCCCAGCGGCCAGGCGATCGCCACGGTCTGCAGCGGCGGCAAGCGCAGCGGGCTGGCCGCCTCCATCCTCCAGCGCGAGGGCCACGACTCCGTGATCCACGTGGGCCACGGCGGCGTGGGCACCTGGCAACGCGACGGACACCCGGTCGAATCCGGCCACGGCTGAGAGCGGCTTCAGGTCCTCGCCGCGCTCTTCTTTCCGGGGTTCAGCAGGCCCTTGGGGTCGAAGGCCCGCTTGACGGCCTCGTGCAGCTCGATCGCCCGCGGCGGCCACTGGCGCGCCAGTTGGCCCCGCTTCACCCAACCGACGCCGTGCTCCCCCGAGATCGATCCCCCCAACCGCGCCGCTAGCTCGAACAGCTCCTCGGCCGCCCCGAGCGCCCGCTCCAGCTCCCGGCTGTCGCCGGGCGCGACGAGAAAGGTCGAGTGCAGGTTTCCATCGCCGGCGTGGCCCCAGCTGCAAGCCTCCAAACGGTGACGTTCCCCGATCGCGACCGTCTCTTCGATCGCCTCCCGGATGCGGTCGAGCGGCACCACGATGTCCTCGCTGACCTTCCCGCCACGCCGGGCCTCGATCGCGATCGAAACGCCGTCGCGCCATCGCCACACGGCCTCCACCTCGCGTCGCCCCAGGGGCGCTCGCACGTCAAGCGCGCCGATGCCCAGGGCCTCAACCAGCTCGCGTTGAAGGCGCTCGGCCTCGGCCTCGGCGCCGTCGGCCTCGGCGAGCACCATGAAGCCGGCGCCGGGAGGAATGCCGCCCGGGAACGAGCCCCCGGCCGCGGCCAGGGCGCCGGCGTCCAG
Organism: Actinomycetota bacterium; assembly: GCA_038040415.1. Classification (GTDB taxonomy): domain Bacteria; phylum Actinomycetota; class Thermoleophilia; order Solirubrobacterales; family 70-9; genus AC-56. The sequence continues at coordinate 371 of JBBPIK010000026.1, read as the reverse complement.
GTACTCGAGCGCCGCCACGGTCAGGCCCGCGCCCAGCACGCCCTCGATCGCCCGGCAGCCCGCCTCGGCGCCGGCGTGGAAGGCGACCACGGGCAGCGCCGCCTCGGGTGCCGGCAGGAGCTTGAGCCAGGCCGCGGTGATCACGCCAAGCGTTCCCTCGGAGCCGATCAGGAGGCTCTTCAGGTCATAGCCGGCCACGTCCTTGCGGATCGCTCCACCGATCCGGACGATCTCGCCAGGTGGGACCACGGCCTCCAGCCCGGTCACCCAGGCGCCCGTGACCCCGTACTTGAAGGCGTGCGGACCGCCGGCGTTGGTGGCGACGTTGCCGCCGATCTGCGACTGCTCGGCGGCGCCGGGATCGGGCGGGA
>JBBPIK010000107.1:0-5937 GCA_038040415.1 Actinomycetota bacterium | reverse complement strand
GGCGCCGCCGGCCGTGTCGTGGGCGGCTCGGGTTCCGGAGTCGGATCGGGAATCGGCTCCGGATAGGGCTCCGGCAGCGGCGGCGGCGGCTCGACCACGCTCCGCGTGCGAGTCGTGTCGGAGCTCACGACTCGACCCCGGTCGGCTTCGAGATCTCCTCGAGCACCTCGCCCGCCTGCTTCGCCTTCGCCTCCTGGGCAACGTCGGCCTGGGCGACGATCCCGACCAGGCGATCCTCCTCGACCACCGGCAGCCGTCGCAGCTGATGGCGCGCCATCAGCGCCAGCGCCTCGTCGAGATCCTGTTCCGGGCCGACCGTCACAAGCTCGCGCGAGGCGACATCGCCGACGACGATCGCATTCGGATCGAGGCCCTCGGCGACCACCCGGACGACGATGTCCCGATCCGTGAGCATGGCCACGAGGCGGCTGTCGTCGACGACCGGCAGCGAGCCAATGTCTTCGCTCTTCATCAGCTGGGCCGCCTCGGCGAGGGAGAGGCCCGGCTCCGCCGAGCGCGGCTCCGCTGTCATCGCGTCTTGAACCTTCTTCGCCATTCGTCTCACCTCCACCGGGTTGGCTACCCGCCTAGGTCGGAGGCAAAACACCGCGGCCGCTGCCCGCGCGACATCACCGGGGTGTGTAGTCAGTCCAGCTAGGCGGGCGGCCACTAGCTGTGGATCCGTCCCCAGGTGTCCTGGGTGCCCCAGGATGCCGGCGCGCAGGCATTCGAGTTGGACGATCTGCGAGTGGTCGACGAACAGGTTGACCTCCGACCCGTAGTTCTTCACGTACCAGCTGAACACCTCCGGCTCGGCCGCTTCGAACATCACCTGCTCGAGCCCGAGCTCGGAGGCGAAGCGCGCGGCCTCGGGGGCGATGACCGACCGCGAGCTTTTGGCAGAGATCCGCGACGTGCTGGCCACCAGCCCGTTCGTCGGCGAGGGGCACCGAAAGGTGTGGGCGCGCCTGCGCCTGCACGGGGTGGGCACGAGCCGCAAGCGCGGGCTGCGCCTCACCCGCGAGGCCGGGGTGCTGGCTGTAGGGTGCCAAAACCCGTGTCCTCGCGGGCAACGTGCCGATTTGCAGGCGGAACCGAATGATTTGCAGGCGGAACCGAATTTTGGCACCCCGCACGCACGTCGCCGCGCGGTTACGTTGAGTCAATCGCGGACGAGGTGTCGCCTGAGTGTAAGTTCGGCGAGCCGATGAGGTTGCCCCGACGTTCCTGTTTCGTTGACGCGATCCGCGGTGCCTGAGTCACGCGCGTGACCACTCCTGCGCTGAACGGGAGTCATGTCGCCAGTCGCCCCTGGGGATGGGTTCTGGGGACAGGTTCGGGGCTTCTGCGGGAGACTCAAGGCTCTCCGAGGCAAGTGGCATTTCGCGTCTGATCTAGCGACATTGCAGGGAAAGCCGCTTAGTGAGCGGGTTTGTTGCCTACGCCCGCGGGAGCCCCAACCTCCATGGTAAGGAGGGGGTCGACGGTTCGAGTCCGTCAGAGGGCTTCGGTGTTCAGCCTGCTAGTTCAGCCTTTCCGTTGTCTGCGCTGACGCTGGTCTGACGTTTCGACGTCCACGCAGCGTCCACCAGCGTCCACCGTTCGAATCCGGGGACGTTGAGCGCGTCGAGGAGTTTGATCGCGTGTTCGCGGCCGTCTCGGGCGAGGTGGCCGTAGTGGCGGTCGATCATGGTCAGGCTGGCGCCCACGTAGCGGGAGAGATCGAAGGTGGAAATGCCGGCACGGAGTGCGAAGGTGGCGAAGGTGTGTCGGAGATCGTAGATCCGCCGAAGCGGACTGATGCTGGCAGCTTTCTGCGCCGGCCGCCACTGATAGGGGCGGAAATGGTGGATGTCGAAGTAGCCGCCGCGCTCGCCGGGGAAGACGAGCGGCGAGTCGTTCTCGGGTAGGCGGTCGAGCGCGTCGAGCGCGCGTGCCTGCAGCGGCACCGGCGCGGAGACTCCCCTCGGTCTTCGGCAGCTTGAGTTCGCCGCGCGTGTAGGAGCGGCGGACGCAGGCGACGCGTTCGTCCCGGTCGACATCGCGCCACTCAAGCGCGATCCACTCCGCGGGACGCAGGCCGGTGGCCGCGGCAAAGAGGATCATCGGCCCGTAGCGCGGGCCGAGTGCGGCGCCGAGGTCTTCGAGCTCTGTCCACGACTCGAACGGGTGCTGTTCCTTCCGGCGCGGTGTTGGATTGTCGACGCCGACTTTGGCTGGGTTGATGTCGAGCATTCCCCAGACGACGGCGCGGTTGAGGACCTGGCGGACTGCTTGAGTGGCTTCGAATCGGTAGCCGCGTGAGAGGTTCATGCGCCATTCGGCGATCTCCTGTGAGGTCAGCTCGCTGATCCGGCGGGCGCCAGAGACTGCGATCGCTTTGCCGAGGAGCCAGCGCAGCTTCTCGATCGTGACCGGCTGCACGTCGTGTTGGGCGAGATAGACGTCAACGAGCTCCGCGAAGGTGAGGCTGCGCGGGATCCGCTGCTCGCGGCGGACTCGGTCGAGCTCCCGGTTGAGCGCTTCGATCGCGTCCTGCTCGCTGGCGAAGCCGCCGCGCTGGATCCGTCGTGAGTCGCGGCCGCCGGCGCGGTAGCGGTACGCCCACTGCGGCTCGCCGTCGCGGCCGCGCTGCTTCAACTGGAACCGCTGGCCGTGCTGCATCTGCCTCCCTCCCCGGTCGTCGATCGGGTCGCTGCCCGCTCTGTACCTAGACTCGACAGATGGAGCAGATCCCGAAAGACCTGCTCGCTCGACTAGTCCGCGACGAGCGCTCGCTCGCGTTCGGGCTGCTCGGGCTAGACGGCCGAACGCCGCCAGCCGCGGCGGCGCGTTTTCAGGCAGCGACGATCGAATGACTAACGAACCGATTAGCGGCGATGAGGTGACGGCGATCCGGCAGCGCTACGAGGTTCAGCCTCGTGATTGGCTGGAGCTTGAGCCTGCCTACGCGAGCGCGGGAGTGGCGCGCTTCGCGACGAACCCGGGCACGATCAGCGGACCGACGACGGTGCGGTATTCCGAGGATGGGTCGCTGGCGGAGTTCAGCATGGCCGTGGAGCACCTCGAGGCCGAGACCCCGATCGACGGGTCCGACTCACTCTTCGTTTTCGTCAACGCGCTTCCGATTCCGGATTCACCTGGATCGTTCGGCTTCGGTCCGAAGTCGAACGAGTGCGCCTCGGTTGAGCTCACTGGCGAAAAGTTCACGCTCGCTGCAGATCAACGCTCGTCAGTGATCGCGAGCGCGAGTGACTCAGCGGTGTTCTTCAAGCCGTACCGGACGATTGCTCGCTTTGCTGGGGCGGCAAGCCCCCATTACTGGGTCGCGCCGCTTCTCAACTTCGTCGTCGACTTCAGACGCGTGGAACCGTCTCGCCAGGACCATCCGTTGCGGACACGTGCTACCGCTCCCCTCGTAGCAACCGATGGTCGCCTCCGCCCCTATCACGAAAGCTTCTACAGAGAGGGCAACACGCTCATCCCGTTTCTCTGTGAGGGAGAGCCGGCTTTCATCGAGCCGCTTGCCGACTACCCGGAGCGCCGGGCGCGCGTGGAGTCAGGGGACACCGTCGTTACAGCCGTGGCGGTCGGTCGCACACCGGACGATTTCGATCTCGGCGCATCAGACTCCTCGGTCGGGTACCGGATGCCGAGCATGCGCCCGTCGATGTCGATCTGGACCGCCCGCGCTTTGCCCTCCTCGGGCAGGAACTCGGAGTACGGAAAGCTCGTCCCGACCATCAGGAGCGTGTCGCAGCCGGTCATGAGCTCCCAGCTCGGCTTCGTTCCTAGCAGGCCGATCGCCCCGGTGACGAACGGCAGGTCGTCCGGCAGCACCGCTTTGCCGAGCAATGCCTTGGCCACGCCGGCGCCGAGGATGTCGGCCACTTCGATCAGCTCGTCGGTGGCGTGCAGCGCACCTTGTCCGGCGAGGATCGCCACCCGCTCGCCAGCGTTCAGCAGCTCGGCCGCGCGGGCCAGGTCAGCTTCGGCCGGTACGACTCGCGGGCGTGAGTAGCCGACCGACGAGTGGATGGTGCCGTGGGCGTGTTCGGGCTCGGGCACGGCGTCCATCGTCTGCACGTCGTTGGGCACGATGATGCAAGTGACGGTCCGCTCGGCGAGGGCGATGCGCAGCGCGCGGTCGACCAGATGCCGCATCTGCGTCGGGTCGGAGACCATGTGGACGTATTCGTGGGCTACGTCCTTGAACAGCGAGATCAGGTCGACCTCCTGCTGGTAGTGGCCGCCGAGGGCCGCCCGCGCCTGCTGGCCGACGATCGCGACCACCGGCTGGTGATCGAGCTTGGCGTCGTAAAGCCCGTTCAGGAGATGGATGGCACCCGGCCCCGAGGTCGCTAGGCAGACACTGACCTCGCCGGTCCACTTGGCGTGGGCGCAGGCCATGAAGGCGGCCATCTCCTCGTGACGAACCTGGACGAACTCGACGCGCTCCTCGGCGCGCTGCAAGGCGCCTATGATCCCGTTGATGCCGTCGCCGGGGTAGCCGTAGATCCGCCTGACGCCCCACTCGGCCAGGCGTTCGATCAGGAAGTCGCCGACGTTCATACCCGCCTCCTCGCGCTCACGCTGCCGGCTCCAGCACTCGGCGGGCGGTGCGCGTCGCTAACGCTTCGATCGTCAGGCTCGGGTTGACCGCGCCGGCCGTTGGCCAGACCGAGCCGTCGCAAATCCACAGGTTCGGCACGTCGTGGCTGCGGCAGTCGGGGCCGACGACCGACGTCGCCGGGTCGGTGCCCATCCGGGCGGTGCCGAGGATGTGGTGCGTGCCGTCGCTGGTCAGGATTCGGGTCGCCCCGGCCGCCTCCATCACCTGCTCGCCCAGCTCGCGCTCGGCCTCGATGATCGCCTTGTCGTTGTCGCCGTAGGAGAAGGTGATCCTCGCGACGGGGACGCCGTTGTCGTCGACCTCGTCGGCGAGTGTGACGCGGTTCTCCGGGTTGGGCAGCACTTCTCCGAGAGTTGCGATGAGTCCCCAGTGGGCGTACTCGTCGAGCACGTCCATCAACTCTTGGCCCCAGAGGTCGGAATTGCTGCCGACGAGCGCCTGGGCGAAGTTGATTGGGAACTGGCAGTAGGTGTTGAGCAGGAAGCCCCGTACGAAGCCGCGTGCCGGATCCGACTTGTATGGGTCGCGCGTCATCACTCCGACCGGCGGCGTGACGAAGCTGTCGAGCGGGCGGTCGAAGCGGCCGTAGACGATCGGGCCGCTGTGGACCATGAAGTTGCGCCCGACCTGATCGCTCGAGTTGGCCAGGTAGCCGGAGTTGAGCAGCAGCCGCGGCGTCTCGATCGCATAGCAGCAGACGAAGATCCGGTCGGCGGGCTGGAAATGCTCCTCACCTTCATGGAGGTAGGTGACACCGCTGGCCCGTCCGCTCTCGCTCTCGACCCGGACCGCGAAGCAGTTGGCGCGAATCTCGGCGCCGGCGGCGACCGCCTTCGGCACGTAGGTGACGTTCATCGCGCCCTTGGCGTCGCTCTTGCAGCCGTCCATGCAGAAGCCGTAGTACATGCAGGCGCTGCGGCCGTCGATGGGGCCGGTGGCGATCGCGTGCGGCGTCATCTCGACGTGAAGGCCGAGCTTGTCCATCCCGGCGCCGATGATGTAGTCCTTGGCCGACCAGGGGAGGGCGCCGTGCGGGTAGGGGGCCCCGGAGGGCCACGCCGAGCGACGGGGCCCGGACACGGGCAGCGCCCGCTCGACCTCGGCGTAGTAGGGGGCCAGCTCGTCGTAGCCGAACGGCCAGTCGACGCCGACGCCGTCGTCCGAGGCGACGCGGAAGTCACTCGGATCCAGCCGCAGGGACATTGCGGTGAAATGGACGGTCGTGCCGCCGACGGCGCGGCCGGTGTTGACCCGGCCGGTCTTGATCGGGTCGTCGCCGTCGGTGATGCGCAGGTCGTCCCAGT
>JBBPIK010000025.1:0-35325 GCA_038040415.1 Actinomycetota bacterium | reverse complement strand
CAACGCGCAACTGGCACCGGATCATGCGGGAGTGGATCTACGGCGACCCGCCCGCCAGCGAGCTGGGAGAGCTCGAGAGCGCCTACTTCGAGGAGCGCGGCGAGCGCCGCGTGCCCGGGATCGCCGAGCCGGCTTAGGGCCGAGCGGAGGGTCGCTCGGCTCCGGCGGCGGGCCTGTGAAGGAGCCGGCCGCCGACGAAGAAGAGCGAGATCAGGAAGCCGAGCACGGCCGCGATCGCCACGAACCTGAAGCCCGCCTGGATCCCGGTGGCGAACGACTCGCGCACGATCGTCGTGATCGTCGCCTGGGCCGAGGGGCCGAGCTGGTGCAGGGCGGCGGTCCCGGAGTCGGTCCCGGCCAGCACCCCGTGCAGGACCGCGGTCTGGTGGTCGGTCAGCTGGGTGCCTGCGGCGCCGGCCTTTTCGGCCAGCTCGTCCTCGGACGAGAGGGTGAAGATCGTGGTCGTGACCGCCAGCCCGATCGCGCCACCGGCGATCTGGAACATGTAGATCAGCCCGCCGGCGAGGCTGGCGCGCGCCGGGTCGAGCGCGGTCACCCCCGCGGTCGTCACTGACGAGTAGAAGAACCCGGCTCCGACCCCGGTCACCGCCAGTCCCGGGACCAGCGCCCCGTAGCCCGAGCCCGCGTCGATCAACGACAGCAGGAAGGGGCTGATCGCCAGCCCGGCGGCGCCGAGCGTGATCGTCGGCTTTGGGCCCAGCCGCTGGTAGACAGGGCCGGCGAAGAAGGAGACGAGGGCGAAGGTGCCGAGCATCGGCACCATTCCCAGGCCGGCCTCGAGCGCCGAATAGTCGAGGATCTTCTCCATGAACTGCGGCGCGTAGAGCACGGTGGCGAAGAAGACCGCCGACATCAGGAGCACAGTGAGGCAGGCGGAGCGAAACTCGACGTTGCGGAACACGTCCGCCGGGACCAGGGCGCTCTGCCTCATGCGCGGCTCGATCAAGGCGAAGGCGGCCACCAGAAGAGCCGCCACGGCCAGCATCGCGATCACCCGGGCGTCGCCGAAGCCCCAGTCGGCGGCCTGGTCGAACGCCAGCAGCACCAGGAGCAGCCCGGTCGCCAGGGTGACGATCCCCGGATAGTCGATGCGCTGGTCCTCCACCTCCGGTCGCGGTGGGTGGACCTTGAGCCAGGTGACGAGGACGGCGAAGGCCGCGATCGGGACGTTGAGGAAGAAGATCCAGCGCCAGCTCAGCGCGTCCGTCAGCACCCCCCCGAGCAGCGGGCCCATCGCATTGCCGATGCCCGCGGCGCCCAGGATCAGCCCGCCGGCCAGCCCCGCCTTCGACTCCGGCAGGGCCGCGTAGGTCATGCCGAGGATGGCCGGCCAGATCAGCGCGGCGCCGAGTCCCATGCCCACCCTGGCGCCGATCAGCCACGGCGCGTCCTGGGCTATCCCACCCAGGAACGAAAAGCCCGCGAACAGAGCGCTGCCGACGAAGAAGGCGCGGCGGCGCCCGAACAGGTCGGCGAGCCGCCCGCCGGTGACGATCGCCATTCCGAACACGAGGCAGTAGGCGTTGATGACCCACTGCGCGGTGCCGACGTCGACGTTGAAGTCCTCCTCGATCGCCGGCAGGGCAACGTTCAGCGCCGTGAAGTCATTGGCGATCACGATCACGCCGAGGCCCATCGCGATCAGAGCAACCGCCGTGCCCGGCTCGATCCGGTCGGCGTCGCGCGCGGGCCCGCCGGTCATTGGTCCAGCTCGGCGAACAGCCGCGGGTCGTTGGTGCAGATGCCGTCCACCCCGAGGGCGGCGAGCCGCTTCATCTCCCTCGGGTCGTCCACGGTCCAGGCGATCAGCTCGAGGCCCGTGTCGTGGCAGGCGCGGGCCAGGCGCGCGGTGATCACCGGGTCGTAGGCCCAGATCGAATGGACCCCCAGCTCCGGGGCCTGGCGACGGACGTCTTTCGGCAGGCGCCTTCGCAGCGACACCAGGCCCGCGATCACAAGCAGCTTGGCCCACGAGACCGAGTTCCAGTCGCGCGTCACCCTGGGCACCGTCCAGCCCAGCCGCAGCCCGGCATCCAGCTCGCGCAGCACCCGCAGGCTGGAGACCTCCATGGTCGAGATCGAGGCCCGCTCCATGAGGCCCCGCTGGCCCAGCGCCGCCACAACCTCGTCCTCGCGCCCCGCGATCTTCAGGTCGCAGTCGATCTCAACCTGGTCGAGCGGCGCCCGGGTGAAGGCGTCGAGGGCCTCGTCGAGGGTGAGCGGCTCCCGCCGGGCCGCGTCGCCCCAGTCGTGGGCGACCAGGAGCGCGGCGGCGCCCGCTGCCACCGGGCCCGCAACCGCCCGGCGCCAATCGCCGTCATGGAACTCCGAGCGCGGGCGAAGCACGTCCAGCTCGATCATCTCAACGCCGGCCGCCACCGCCGCCTCGAAGCTCTCGAGGGTGTTCCCCGGCCGGATCGAGTCGGCTCCCTTGTGGCCGATTCGCTTCAAGGCTCGTTCTGGAACAGCTGGTCTAACTAGAACAGCTGGTTCTCGCCGGCGAAGATCTCGCTGACCGAGTCGTCGGCGAAGATCCGCCTGATCGAGTCGGCCAGGGTCTGGGCCGTGGAGAGCACGGTGATGTTGTCCGGCGCCCCGGGGCGCAACGGGATCGTGTCCGTGACCACGATCCGCTCGAGCCCCGATTCCTCGTAGGCCAGCCGCTCGTACGCGGGACCGGAGAAGACGCCGTGGGTGGCGGCGGCGATCACGCGGGCGGCTCCCTCCTCGAGCACGGTCCGCGCCGCCGCGCCGAGGGTGCCAGCGGTGTCGATCATGTCGTCGAGGAGCACCGCGGTCTTGCCGTGCACCTCGCCGACCACGTAGCCGATCTCCGCGACCTGCTGGGCGGGGCGCTCCTTCTCCATCACCGCCCAGTGGCAGCCGACCTTGCGGGCGAAGTTGCGCGCCATCTTCACTCGCCCGGCGTCGGGCGAGACGATCACGAGCTCCTCGGTGACCGCCTGGTCGATGAACCACTGGGTGAGCATCGGCATCGCGGTCATGTGGTCCACGGGGACGTGGAAGAAGCCCTGGATCTGGCCGGCGTGGAGGTCCATGGTCAGCACGCGATCGACGCCGACGCCCTCGAGGCACTTGGCGACCACGCGGGCGGAGATGGGCTCGCGCGGCGCCGACTTCTTGTCCTGGCGCGCGTAGCCGTACCAGGGCATGACCGCGATGATTCGATGCGCCGAGGCGCCCTGGGCGGCGTCGATCATCATCAAGAGCTCCGCGAGGGCGTCGTTGGGGGTCATGCCGTGCGCCTCGTTCGCGGCTGTGGACTGGACGATGAACACGTCGGCGCCGCGAATCGACTCCTCGTAGCGGCAGTAGACCTCGCCGTTGGAGAAGGTGCGCAGGTCGACCTCACCGACGTCGAGGTCGAGGTGGCCGGCGATCTTCGCGGCCAGCTCCATCGAGGCGCGGCCGCCGAACACCATCAGGCGCTTGGTGTAGTCCTGCGGGATCGAGCTGACCAGGCGGGGGCGCTCCTCGAGCGTGCTCATGGTTCCTCGGTCTCCGCTTTCCTTGCCTTCTTCTCGGCGTACCCCTCGACGTTGCTCTGGTCGGCTCGCTCGACTCCCAGCGCGCCCGGCGGGACGTCCTCGGAGATCACCGAGCCGGCCCCAGTGTAAGCGTCATCGCCGACGCTCACGGGGGCGATCAGCATCGTGTCGGATCCGATTCGCGCACGTTCCCCGATCTTCGTCCGGTGCTTGCGAAAGCCGTCGTAGTTGACGGTGACGGTTCCGGCCCCGACGTTGGCGCCGGCGCCGACCTCGGCGTCGCCGACGTATGCCAGGTGCGGGATCTTGGCCCCTTCGCCGATCTCCGAGCCCTTGATCTCGACGAAGGCGCCCGCCTTGGCGCCTTTGCCCAGCGTGGCGCTCGGGCGCAGGTGAGCGAAGGGGCCGATCTGGCAGCCGTCGGCAACCTCGCACTGGACGAGATACGAGTGCGGGGCGCTGACCTCGGCGCCCAGGCTGGAGTCGATCAGCGTCGTGTGCGGGCCGATCACGCTGCCACGCCCGACGCGGGTGCGGCCACGCAGGCTGGTGCCCGGCTCGATCACGGCGTCGGCCTCGATCTCGACCTCGGCGTCGATCCAGGTCGCCTCCGGGTCGACGATGGTGACGCCGGCGAGCATGTGGCGCTCGAGGATGCGGCGGCGTGCCTCGGCGCTGACCACGGCGAGCTCGACGCGGGTGTTGATGCCGATGTTGACGCTCACGTCGTCCACCTTGTGAACCAGCACGCGCCCGCCCTGCTCGCTCAGCGCCCTCAGGACGTCCCCGATGTAGTACTCGCCGGCTGGGTTGTCGGTGCTGATCCGTCCCAGGCCGTCGGCGAGCGCCTTGCCCTCGAACGCGAACGTGTTCGTGTTCACCTCGTGGATCGCCAACACCTCCGGCGCGACCCCCTCGGGGTGCTTGGTCTCGACGATGCGGTCGAACTCCCCGTTCGAGTCGCGGACGACGCGGCCGAGCGAATCGGGGTCGTCACGGTCCACCGTGACCACGGTGGCGGCGGCCCCGGCCCCGCGGTGGGCATCGACCAGATTGGTGATCAGCTCGGCGGAGACCAGCGGGTGATCGCCGTTGATCACCACCACCGTCTCCGAGTCGCCGACGATGTCCAGCGCCGCCCGCACGGCGCCGCCGGTTCCGTCGGGCTTCGGCTGGACGACGGTCTCGGTGCCCTCCGGGAGCCCGGGCGAGAGGTCGCGATCGGGCGACACGATCACGCAGACGCGCCCGGCGCCGGCCTCGTGCGCCGCGAGCACCGGCCAGGCGATCATCGGCCGCCCGCAGATCGGGTGCAGCACCTTCGGCACCGCCGAGCGCATCCGGGTGCCCTCGCCGGCGGCCATGATCAACACGGTGGGACCGCTCACCTGCGGAATCGTAGAGCGGACAGCCGCGCGCGGGGTGCATGCCTCGCCCACGGCTCGCTGAAACCAAGGGTTCGCCCGGGCGACGAGCAGCGATCTCTACGGGGCTGGGATATCGTCGCCGCGATGTCCGAGGTCGAGCTCAAGAGGAAGGGAGACATCGCCTATCGCGAGGGCCGTCCCGACGGAGAGGAGGCGGGCGATCCCGTCCTCCTGGTCCACGGCTTCCCGCAAAGCTCGTACATGTGGGCGCCGGTCGTCGCCGCGACAGCCCGGAGCGGGCGCCGGGCCGTCGCGCCGGATCTCCCGGGGTATGGCGAGTCCCCGCCGGATCCGCCTGGAACCTGGGAGCACCATGTGGAGCTCCTCGAGCGCTTCCGTCGGGCCATGGGACTGGAGCGCGTCGCGCTGGGGCTCCACGACTGGGGCGGGATGATCGGCCTGCGGTGGGCGTGCGACCATCCGGACGCGGTCTCCTCGCTCGTGCTCAGCAACACCGGATTTTTCTCCGACGCCGAGTGGCACGAACTCGCCGCGACCATGCGCACACCGGGACTCGGTGAGCAGCTGATGGAGAACCTCACCAAGGAGGCATTCGCCACCATGCTCAGAGACGCAGGCGGGGACCTCGCCGATGAGGCGATAGGCGAGTACTGGAAGGCGTTCGAGACGCCCGAGGGTCGCCGGGGGATGCTCGAGCTCTACCGGTCAGGAGACTTCGAGAAGATCAAGCCCTACCACGGACAGCTCGGCGAGATGGCGCTGCCGACCCTGATCCTCTGGGGCGCCAACGACCCGACAGTCCCGGTTGCCGCGGCGCGCAGATTCCACGCCGAGATCCCCGGCTCGCGGATGGTGATCCTCGAGGACGCCAGCCACTTCCTCTACGACGACGAGCCAGATCGCTGCGCGGAGGAGGTGGTGAGCTTCCTGCAGGGTGTCGGCGTCTGAGCCGCGAATTGACTCAGGATGCCTCCGCCGCCCGACGTCGCTCTCGCTCTCGCTCGTAGAAGCGCACCCACTTGCGGATCGCGTTATCTGAGACGCCGTACGACATCCGACACAGGCTCGCTCGCGTGGAAGGTTCCTGCCGCAGTGCGTGTCTAAAGTCGCCGCGCAATTCGGACACACGATCCTGAGGTTCTCCAGTCGATTATCCGTGCCATCGCCGTTGATGTGATCGAGGATCAGCGAAATGCGACGCCCTTTCCAGGTTTCTCCCTGCTCGCAGAGCTCACACTGCCGCTTCTTGATCCGCTCGCGGAAGAGGCGGTCCTTGAGATGGCCTCGACTGAACGTCGAGTTCCGAACGAGCACATCTTTGAGGGGCGTGCCCTTGCGGTTTCGGCGGCCCCGCGCAAGCGCCTCAAGCATCACCGCTCTCGCGTTGAAGTGGTCGGCGGAAATGCCCCCCGCGCGGCATGTCTTTTGAGAGTTTGGGCATTGCCGCCGATGTTCCGGTAGCCGAGCAGGCGAAGTGCTTCGGTCCAGCACCGCGCTTGGCGAATCGCATCGCGAGCCTGTTGTTCGGTGAATGGAAGTCGCCTCGGCATACGAACACATGTTCGCGTGCCTACCGGACGGATTCCGGGCTACGCGCCCCAATTCAGCCCTACACTGACCATATTCCGGGGTGGTGTAGTGGCAGCACGTCAGGTTTTGGTCCTGAAGGCGAGTCTGGGTTCGATTCCCTCCCCCGGAGCTGTTTCGGCGGTAGGCTCGCCCCACGTGATCCGGGCCCGGAAGGGCTCCGTAGAGGAGGCGAATTGGCTGACGAGTACGTGTTCATCGACGAGTGGGACGTGGACGCCCCGCAGGAGGCCGTGTTCGAGGCCCTCGCCGACGCCCGCACCTATCCCGAGTGGTGGCGCCCCGTCTACATCGCGGTGGAGGCGGACTGTGCGCCCGAGGTCGGCTGCGTCTCGCGCCAGGAGTTCAAGGGCCAGCTCCCCTATCACCTGAAGACAACCTCCGAGATCGTTCGCCTCGAGCGCCCGCGGGAGTTCGAGGTCCGAGTCGTCGGCGACCTGACCGGCAAGGGGATCTGGTCGCTGACTCCCTCGGACGGCGGCGTCCACGTCCACTTCGACTGGCGCGTGATCGCCGACCGACCGTTGCTCCGTGTCCTCACGCCCGTGCTGCGGCCGCTCTTCCGCTGGAACCACAACTGGTCGATCAAGCGGGCGATCGAGGGCCTCGAGCCGTACGCCCGCTCCCACGCCGCACCCCGCCCGGGCTAGCGACGAAGTCGCGGTAAACCCGAGTTGCCCGGGTCCACCACGCCGGAGCCCGAACCCGGCAGGAGCTTGCTCCTGCCGGAGTAGTTCTAGTCCTCGGCCGGGCGCCGCACCTTGCCCGCCTCGGTCCCGGGCTCGGTCGCGGGACCGCGCGGTGCGGCGATCCCCAGCACGCGCATCGCCTTCAGCCCGAGGCTGAGCTTCTCGCGCCCCTCGCTCGAGGAGATGTCGTGGCCGCTGAGCTCCCGGACGCGCTCCAATCGATAGCGGACGGTGTGGCGATGGGTGAACAGCTGAGCGGCGGTCTGAGCCACGTTGCCGTCGTTCTCCAGATAGGCCTCAACGCTGGTCACGAGCTCCGTCTCGTACTGCTCGTCGTAGGCGGCGAGCGGCGCCAGGGTCTCCTCGTAGAAGCGCTCCAGCTCTCCGGGGTCCTCGCTCATCGCGGGCAGCAGCAGGCGGTAGGCGCCGGTGTCCTCGAAGGCAAGCAGCCCGATGCCCTCGGCTTCGGCCACGTTCGCGGCCAGCAGAGCCTCCTTGCCGGCCCGGTACAGGTCCACCGGGTCCTGAGTGGGGCGGCTTCGAGCCACGGTCACGGCGAAGCCCGGCAGCGAGGCGGAGAGCTCGCGCTCCAGCCCCTGGGCGGCGCGCGCCAGATCGCCGTCGTCCGAGGCGGGCACGATCGCCGCGACCTCGGCCGGCTCGCCCTCGGCGAGCGCCCCCAGCGAGCCGCCTCCGGTGGAGCGAAGCGCCCGCAGGGCGACCGTCAGCACTCGCGCCCGCCAGTCGCCGGACTGGGCCGTGAGCGGCGTGGCACGGGCGATCACCACTCCCGCCCCCGCCTCGATCCGCGCCCCGAGCTCGGCCGCCCGGGCGACGATGTCGCCGCGGTCCGTGACCTCACGGGCGATCACCGCGCGCACGAAAGCGCCCGCAGCCTCGTCGCTGGCCCACTCTGGCGCGCGCGAGCGCTCGACCTCGAGCGCCAGCAGCGTCGAGACCATCCGGGTCAGGGCGGGCGGAGGTGGCCCGCCGCGCGACCGGTAGCGGAGCTCGCCGACCACGGTGTCCGCCACGCGCAGCTCGGCCGAGGCCACGTCCCCCGCCTCGGACAGCAGCTTTCCCTCCTCCGCCGAGGAGGAGGCGGCGACCGCGAGTACGGCGCTGGAGCGGTCGATCAGCGCCACGCTGGCGCCGAGGGCCTTGGCCGCGGCCCGCGCGACCGCAGGCAAGCCGGCGCCCGACTCGATCGCCCCCGAGAGGGCCTCGAGCGTCTCCCCATCTGCCGCCTTTGCAGGGACTTTAGGGCTGGCCTTTGCAGGGGCTTTACGGCTCGCCGACTTCGAGCTCACCCCGGAATTCTAGTCGGGCCGTCCGTCGATGACCGATTCAGAATCCACGTGCACCGGTGGACTCACCCGCCGTTCCCGCGAGTTGGGGGTTATCCATCACATGGATCGAAAAGTCCCAACTCGTGCCCGGGGGGTACAGGCGGATCGGCGGCGATGAAGGCGCCGTTCAGTCCAAGCCGGGAACGATCCGCGTGATGTCATCCCAGAAGTAGACGATCAAGACGCCGAGCGCGACGCCGAGAAGCAGCAGCGCGGCGAGCACGAACAGCGACAGGAGCGCCGCCGTCGCCTTCTCCCAGGTCCGTCCGTAGGAGCCGATCGCCGGGGCAAGGATGAACGCCGCGAAGGCGAGCACGCTGATCACGGCGGCGCTGCCGAAGAGGTAGAACTCAGTCCCTAACCCGAGCACGCGGCGCATTCTGCCGCAAGTGGGTGACGATCATGGCGACCGCGCCGCAGGCGGCGAACGCCGCCACGCCCAGCGCCCAGCCGGCGTTGACGTCGCTCATATAGTGGACTCGCAGGTAGACGCGCGACAGCCCCACCAGAGCCGCCAGCGCGATCCCGATCACGAGCAGCGCCGTGCCGCCGGCCATCCCGGGCCGCAACCGCACCGCGAGGGTGAGCGCGAGCCACGGGAAGATCACCGCGTGGGCGGCGTGTCCGCTGGGGAAGGCCGAGCCCTCAGCGTCGGTGAGGGGGTTGGACGGCCGGGGGCGCGCCGTGGCGTCCTTGAGCTCCGCTACTCCGATATAGATGATCGCCACCGCCGCCACCAGGGTGGCGGCCTCGGCCCAGCGCCGGCGCGCCGCGAGCAGCAGCGCCGCCAGCGCCGCCAGCGGCAGGTTGACAGCCGCGGAGCCGAGCGCGGTGACGATCTTGGCAACGTCGGTGACCCACCCCGCCCGCAGCTGGCCGGCGACATCGAACGCCGTGCGGTCTCCCGGCGTCGGGCCCGGATCGCCCGAGATGACCACCGTGTATGCGATCACGACGTAGAGGCTGACCGCGAGCACCGCGAGCAGGGTGGTGAACTCGAGCCCCAGCCGCCCCGGCGTCACCCGCGCCCACAGGAAGCGCGCCTGTGGCGCCACCCGCCGCCCCGCCGCGAGCAGGGGACGTAGCGCGGCGCGCCGCTCCATCCCCACCACCAGCCGCCGCCGGTTCGCCGGCTCCCGCAGGAACCGAACCGCGACCACGATCGCCACGATCACGCCGACCGCGATCCCGAACAGGAGGGTGCCCTGGCCGGCGGTGCGAGCAGCGGCGTCGAGGCTCTGCGAAGCGAAGTAGCCGATCAGCCCGAAGGTGGCCGCCCAGAGCCCCGTGCCGAGCACGCTGAAGGGCAGGTAGTAGCCGTAGCGCATCCCCGAGCTGCCGGCAATGAACGGCGCCAGCGCCCGAACCAGGCCGATGAAGCGCCCGATCACGATCGTCTTGCCCCCATGGCGGGAGAAGTAGTCCTCGACCCGCGCGAAGCGCTCGCGCGTGATCCGCACCCTGGACCCGTAGCGCAGCAGGAACTCGCGGCCCAGCTTGCTCCCCAGCAGGAAGCTCACGGAGTCGCCGGCCAGGGCCGAAGCCCACACGACCCCGATCGTCAGCACGATCGAGGTCTCGCCCTGGCCTGCGACCGCGCCGCCGAGGATCACCACCGTCTCTCCGGGGAGCACCAGCCCCACGAAGGCGCCGGTCTCCAGGAAGGCCCCCAACCCGACCAAGACGTAGGTCCAGTCGCCCAGGCTCGACGAGACGTCCTGAAGCGCCTGCTGGAGGTCGATGTTCGGAAGCACCCGGTTGAGGGCCACAAACCCGCCGATAGCGAGCGCCAAAACGATCAGCTGCCCAAGGTGCGGGCGCCGCCTGCCGCCGTTCGCGCTCATCGGCTGATCTCGGGCGCGACCACGATCGCGTTCGCATGGCGCGGCGGCAGCCCTTCCGCGGCCCGGTCGGCGGCGACGATGTCCTCGAACAGCCCGAACGCGGTCGGCCCCGACCCGGTGACCATCGCCACCCTGGCCCCGGCCTCGCGGAGCGCCGCGATCCCGGCGGCGATCTCGGGTCGCATGGACAGCGCCGCCTCACCCAGGTCGTTGACCAGAAGCTCCGAGTAGTCGAGCGGCGAGGCGCCGCCAGCGGCGGCGGCGCGCAGCCGATCGGCGATCGCATCCAACTCTGCCAGGTCGCGGCCCAGGCCGAGGCGATCGGCTCCCGCATACACCTCGGCGGTGGACAGGCCTTCCTCTGCGGGCAGGAGCACGGCGGCGAACTCGCCCGGTGGCGGCAGCGACTCCACCACCTCGCCCGCCCCACCGACCAGGGCGAAGGCCGGGTCGAGCTGCGAGGGGACGTCGGCCCCCAGGTCGGCAGCGAGCTGACCGACCCCCTCCACCTCGTCCCGGGCCAGGCGCAGCAGCGCCGCGGCGTCGGCGCTGCCGCCGCCGAGCCCCGCCGCCACGGGGATGCGCTTCTCGATCTCCACCCTGGCCGGCGGGTGTCTCCAGCCACGGGCGCGAAGCGCCGTCAGCGCCTCCTGCGCCAGGTTCGGCCCCTCGACCCCGGGACAGACCACCTGGTCCGCGTCGGCCTCCGAGACCACGATCCGGTCGGCGAGTGTCAGGGGGCAGAACAGCGAGCGAATCTCGTGCAGGCCCTCGGCTCGGCGGGGGCCCAGGTAGAGACAGAGGTTGAGCTTGGCCGGCGCGCGGAGCGTCAACGGACCTCCAAGCGCTCCGCGAGATGGACGAAGTCGGCGGGCGCGAGTGCCTCGGCCCGGGCCTCGGAGTCGAGGCCGAGCGCGCCGAGCGCGCGGCGCACCGCCTCCCGCGACGGCCCCCCTGCCAGTTGGAGCGAGCCGGCCATCGGCTTGCGGCGATGCGCGAACGCGCCTCGCACGAGGCCGGCAACGGCCGGCGGTGCTGCCGCAGCTCGCCGCCTGAGTCGCAAGAGCGCCGAATCCACCCGCGGCCTGGGCCTGAACACGGCGCGATCCACCTTCCGCAGGAGCTCGACCTCGCAGGCGAGCTGGAGCAGCACGCTGGGCGCCCCGTAGGTTCGCGAGCCGGGGCTCGCCCGCAGCCGCTCGGCGATCTCACGCTGCACCATCACCGTCCAGGTCGCGACCTGGGGCAGCTCGGCGACAGTCCTCAGTAGGACAGGCGTGGCGATCGAGTAGGGGAGGTTCGAGACCACCACGGTCGGCTCGGGCTCCAACGCTCGCAGATCGATTCGCATCGCGTCGCCCCACACCACGGACAGATTCGGATGGCGGCTGGAGAGGGACCCCAGGTCACCGACCAGCCGCCGGTCGAGCTCGATCGCGTGCAGGTGGGCGACCCGGCGGGCGACCCGGTCGCTGAGCGCGCCCTCCCCCGCCCCGATCTCCAGGGCCACGTCGCCGGGATCGAGGTCGGCGTCGCGAACGATCGCCTCCAGCAGGTTGGTATCGGCGAGGAAGTTCTGGCCCAGCCTCGTCACAGCCGGCCACCTCCTCGGCTAAGCCTCCGGGGGTGGCCGGGTCTGTTGTCTGCCGTGCTCACCATTGGAAGACTCTCGCCGCATTCGCGTCGACGATTCGCTCCAGCGCCTCGTAGGTGATGCCGCGCTCGGCCGCCAGCCGCTCCGCGACCTCGACCACGTTGGCCGGCTGGTTGGGCTTGCCGCGCACCGGCTGGGGCGCCAGGAACGGCGAGTCGGTCTCGACCAGGAGCAGTTCCTCGGGGACCAGGCGCGCCGACTCCCGCAGGACGTCGGCGTTCGGATAGGTGACGTTGCCGGCGAAGGAGCAGTACCAGCCGCGCTCGGCCGCCTCCCCCACGCGCTCCGGCGGAGCGGAGCAGCAGTGGAGGATCACGGTCACCTCCTCGGCCTGGCCGGCGAGCGTGGCGAAGGTGTCGGACAGGGCCTCGTCGCCGCCCGCTTGATCTCGCATGTGGACCACCAGGGGCAGACCGGTGCGGCGGGCGATTGCGATCTGGGCCTCGAACGCCGCTCGTTGCTCGTCGCGGGGGGCGCGATCGCGGTAGTAGTCGAGGCCTGTCTCGCCGATCGCAACCACGCCCGCCTCGGAAGCGAGCGCCTCGATCTGCGCCTCGGCCCCCTCGTCGAAGCCAGCCGCGCCGTTCGGGTGGCGCCCCACCGACGCAAACACCTCCTGGTGCGCCCCCGCCGCGGCGATCGCCTCTCGGTTGGAGGACTCATCCATGCCCACGGTGAGGATCCGGCGAACCCCGACCTGGCGCGCCGCCGCGACCAAGCCCGCGGCCTCCGGCTCGCAGACGGACAGATGTGCGTGCGTGTCGACCACGGCCGCCAGTCTAGGAGCGCGGGCACTCGCCCAGCCGAGCGATCGGTGAGCTTCAGGCCGCCGCGGTCTCGATCTTCGGGAACAGCGGCAAGAGCTTCCCGACCGCCTGGCCGCCGCCGCGCGAGCCGAACGAGGCCAGGGCTCGCCCCTCCTCGCCCACGGCCGTCAGCATCCGATCTGTGGCCTCGGGCATGTACGCGCACAGCAGCAGGCTGATGACGCGCAGGCCCTCGGCGAGGCCGTAAAGGACGACGTCAAGCCGGTCGCCCTGATCCGGGTCCTTGGCCAGGTCCCAGGGGCGGGTCTCCTCGACGTAGCGGTTGAGGCGGCGAACGCGCACCCAGATCTCCTCCAGGGCCTGGGTCAGCTCGGCCCGATCCAAGAGCTCGGCGATCCGGGTCTCCAGCCCGGCGAGGCCGTCTTCGCCGCCGCCCAGCTCCGGGTCCGGCTCCGCGTCCGGGATGCGGCCGTCGCGGTAGCGCTCGATCATCGCCAGCGTGCGGCTGGCGAGGTTGCCGTACTCGTTCGCCAGCTCCGCCTCGTAGCGAGTCTCGAACCCCGCAGCCGAGACCGAGCCGTCACGGCCGAACGAGACCTCGCGCAGGCAGTAGTAGCGAAGCGGGTCGGCGCCGAACCGCTCGATCACCTCGAACGGGTCGAGCACGTTGCCCAGCGACTTCGACATCTTGTGGCCCTCCATCAGCAGGTAACCGTGGATGAACATCCGCTTGGGCACCTCGTAGCCCGCCGCCATCAGGAAGGCGGGCCAGTAGACGGCGTGGAACTTGAGGATGTCCTTGCCGATGACGTGGAAGGCCGGCCAGAAGCGCTCCGTCAGGTCCTCGCCGTCCCGGGCGTAGCCGAGCGCGGTGACGTAGTTGAGCAGCGCGTCGAACCACACGTACATGACCTGGCTTCGGTCCCAGGGCAGCCGCACCCCCCAGGTCAGCTTCGGCCGCGACAGCGACACGTCCGCCAGGCCGCCCTTGATGAAGGACAGCGCCTCGTTGTAGCGGGACTCGGGACGCACGAAGTCGGGGCGCTCGGCGTACAGGCGCTCGAGCTGCTCCTGGAAGGACGAGAGGCGAAAGAACCAGTTCTCCTCCCGCTCGCGCTCCAGCGGGATCTTGTGGATCGGGCAGGTGTTGTCCTCCCCCAGCTCCGACTCCGTCTTGAAGTCGGCGCAGCGGGGGCAGTACCAGCCCTCGTAGGTCCCCTCGTAGACGTGGCCGTTGTCGTGTACGCGCTGGGTGATCTCCTGCACCTTGGCCTCGTGCTCGGGGTCGGAGGTGCGGATGAAGAAGTCGTTCGAGGCGTTGATCTTCGGCATCAGCTCCTTGAACCTGGGGGCGTTGCGATCGGCGAGCTCGCGCGGCTCGATGCCGAGCTTCTCGGCCGCCTGGGCGACCGGCTCGCCGTGCTCGTCCGTCCCGGTCAAAAAGAACACGTCCTCGCCGCGCTGGCGCATGTGACGGGCCAGCACGTCGGCGGCGATCGTCGTGTACGCATGCCCGAGGTGGGGCTCGGCGTTGACGTAGTAGATCGGGGTGGTGACGTAGTAGGACACGGGGCGCAGGGTATTGGGTGCCAAACCTAGGCCCGCCCGGGCGTGTAGCGTTTCGCCCGTCCATCATGAGCGAAGGGAAGCCACTGTGAGCGCACCGGGCGTCTGGTGGGTATGGAACCGGTTCGTCAGCGCACACGTGGCGCTCTACCGGGTGAGCGGCGGGCGGATCGGCGGGACCCGCAAGGGCGCGCCCGTGCTCCTTCTGCACCACCTGGGCCGAAAAAGCGGCCGAGAGCGGATCAACCCGCTGATCTACCTCCGGGACGACGGCGACCTGGTGATCGTGGCCTCAAAGGGCGGCTCGCACAGGCACCCGATCTGGTGGCTGAACCTGCGCGAGATGCCGGAGACGACGGTCGAGGTCGATGGGCGCAGGCAACGCGTCGCCGTTCGCCAGACGTCGGCGGAGGAGAAGGCCGAGGTCTGGCCTCGGCTGGTCGAGATCTATCCGCCCTACGCCGACTACCAGGCGCGCTCAAGCCGCGACATCCCGGTGATCCGGTTGAGCCCGGCCTGAGCCGGCGCTACAGCAGGCTCTCCTGCCCCTTCGCCGTGCGCCGGCGGCGGGGGATCCCGGCCGCCTCGGTCAGCGCGGCCTCGATCTCGGTGGCCATCCTGGATGACGCCTAACGGCGCTCGACTGGGCTAATCGGACTTCTTGGCCAGGCGCTTCAGATCGCTTTTGGCCCGCTGCGCGCAGTCCGGGGCGAACGGCCGGCGCGCCAGGACGCCGACCTCCCCGTCCGGGCTCGCGATCGGGAAGCTCTGCCCTCCCTGACCGCCGGCTCCATCCACCTCTGCGCCGTCGTTGAGCAGCTCGTCGACGGCGCAGAAGGGATCGCCGCCGATCTCATACCCCTGCCCGGCCCGCTTCAGGTCGAGCGCCTTGACGATCTCGGCATCAGGGGTCGAGTTGCCGGACCCGCAACCGCCGGCGGCGAGGGCCAGGGCGGCGGCCAAGAGCGCGAGCGTGGGGCGGCCGCCGATCATCGCGACCAGAAGCTATCCGGCGCGGGCGGCGGAAAACGCGCTCCGAACGGACGAGAGGAGGTCCGAACGACGAGAGGGGCGGCATCCAGCCGCCCCTCTCGTCACGTCCTCGGCTCGACCGTCGAGCCTAGGAACTAGGTGCCGGTAGGGCACGTCTGCGTCGTGCCGCCGTACGGCGGCGAGATCGTGTCGGTCGGGGTGCTCGTGTAGTCGAACACCGCCTGGATCTTGAGCGGGGACGTCCCGGCGGGGCACCGCGCCGTGAACACGCTTCCACGCGAAACGACAGCAGAGAAGTCGTCCAGCGCGGGATTCGCGGTGTGGGTGTTGGGGACGGTGAGCGTCGGGCCGTACGGCGACGCCGCGGGTTGATTCGTGATGTTGCCCGTGAAGACGACCGTCGCCGAGCCCGTGCTGTTGGTCGCCGGGTTGTTGCACTCGCTCGGCGGATTGCCAATCGGCGCCCGCGCCCAGATCAGGACCTGGCTGTTGCTGGCCCCCTTGAAGAGCATCGTGCAGGCGTCGACCCCCGCGACCGTGGTCGATCCGAGACCGCTGACGTTGCCCGGCGCCGACAGGAAGGAGTTGTCAGCCTGGCTGCCGGCCGGCCCGCATACGTTGTACGCCTGGGCGATGGTCTTGCCAGCCACCTTCGACGCGGGACATGCCGGGATCCCCGCCAGGTTGATCCTGCCGTCGTCGTCGTATCGGATGATCACCGTCGTCGATTCGTCGGTGACCGGATCGAAAGTCGAGCGAACGCGAGTGCCCAGGCGGATGGGCTCATACGCCGCGCCAAGCGTCCCGTTGACCGCGTCGATCGTCCCCTTGACGCAGGAATCGCTGCCCGTCGAGGCCTTGGGGACACAGGTCGGGACCGTCGGCGGCAGCGCGGCGGCGCTCGCCGGAAGGGCGATCAAGCCCACCCCGAGGGCCCCAGTCGAGGCCAAAAGCAATGCGACACGTCTCCTAGAACGCATGTATGGATCTCCTCCTTGTACGGGGGCAGCTACCCAACCACCCCTCTCTCCTGGCTGGAAGCTACCCGGAAATCCTACCTCCTAAACACAAGAGGGGCGGCACTCTGGCCGCCCCTCTCGCTACGTCCTTGGCCCGATCTTCGAGCCTAGGAATCCTGTTCCGCTACGGGCACGGATCCGTCGCGACCGGAGTGTTGTTGCCGCCGGTGGCCCCGGGGAAGTCCGGGAAATCGCCGCTAGCGGTGTACTGCCAGCGCCCCCACATCTTGTGAATGAATGACGGTGCGGGGCACCGCGCCTGGAAGGCGACTCCGCGCGTGACAGTCGCGGAGAAGTCGTTCAGGGCGGGACTCGCCGTGTGGGTGTTGGGGACGGTGAGCTTCCAGTCATACCCTGCGAGCTGGTTGCGCGTCAGGGGGGCCGTGAAGATGACCGTCGTCGAGCCCGTGCTGTTGGTCGCCGGGCTGTTGCACTCGCTCGGCGGATCGCCAATCGCCGCCCGCGCGTAGATGAGCAACTGATTGTCGGTGGCCCCCTGGAAGATCATCGTGCAGGCGTCGAGCCCCGCGACCGTGGTATGCGCTACCCCGCTCACGTTGCCTGCCTGCGACAGGTAGGTGTTGCTGCCACCGGGGCCCGGTCCGCATTGCGCATAGGCCTGGGCGATGGTGTCGCCGCTCAGCTGCGCGGCGGTGCACGTCCCCGGGACACTCGCCATGTTGAGCTTGAGGTGGTCGTCGAATTGCAGCTGCACGTTGGTCGTCTTGCTGGTCGCCGGGTTGAACTGCGAGCGAACGCGAATACCCAACTTGGCGTTCTCGTACGCCGTGCCAAACGCGGGCACGGTGCCCTGATTGGCCCCGGCCTGCAAGCCCGTGAGCACCACCTTGCCACAGGAATCGCTCCCGGGGGTGTTCGGGAAGACACAGGTCGGGACAACCGGCGGCAGGGCGGCGGCGCTGCTCGGGAAGGCAATCAAGCCGACGCCGAGGGCCCCGGCCGAAGCCAGAAGCAATGCGATACGTCTCCTACTACGCATAAATGGAATCTCCTCCTTGTCGTGCGCGGCTGCGCGCAAGCGGCGCAACTCTCCCCGTCGCGCCAAACAGGACAAAGCCTAGCAGGGACGGCTCGGGCGCGCGGGTCTGAGATGGAGCAAGTCGCGCCGGGCGCTGCTCCATTATGTCCAGCGGGTCGGGCCCGCTACGGCTGGCGCCGCACGTGGAGGTAGGGCGTCGACTCCGGGGATCTGCCGATCGACGTGAACGGGCTCTGCCTGTCGCACGGCGGGGCCGGCACGGCGCTGAGGCTCGCCGCGCCGGGGTTCACCGGCAGGCCGAGCGCGTACGACTTGATCCGGTTGTAGAGGCCGACGGGGTCGTCGAAGAAGGGGTTTATGGGGTTCGGGTACGTGCGGAGCTGGAAGTTGGGGTCGCCGGCCACCGTGGCGCGGTCCGGCAGCGTGGCCGTGATCCCGGCGCCGCAGGGCGTGTTGGCGAAGCTCTCGAGGCCCTGAGCGAGCCTGCTGTAGCCGAGCGGCTTGAAGTAGGGGTTCGCGCGGTTGGTGGTCAGCCGCTGATCGAACGAAGCGAGGCTCTCGGGGTTCAGCGGGCTGGTCGTGCGCAGGATATTCACGGGCGTTTGGGTCTCATCCGCGTTCTGCTCGTACTCCACCGCCGCGGCGGCGTTGCCCAGGAAGGCGGTTATCTCGTGCCTGTAGACGCCGAGCATCTCGATGATCGAGTTCAGGTGCGCGAGGTAGGGGTCCTGGCCGTCGACGACGCCGCCGAGCCGGGACAGGAGCGGCGTGAAGTCGTCGCCGAGCAGCCTGCGGAGAGCCGGGAAGCCCGTATCCGAGACGTCGATCGCCCGCCGCAGCCCCTCGAAGAACGCCTTCAGGTCGGGCGCCGCCTTCTCCGCCGCGACCAGGGTCGGGCTCAGCTCGCGCGCCGCGGGCCGCAGCTGCTGGACCAGCGGATCGGCCGTCTGGGCGAAGCGGTCGAGGCGCGCCAGGGTGGCGCGCGACTCGCGCTGGAAGGTGGGCAGGATCCGGAACAGGTCGGCCAGCTCCCGGTTGCGACGGGCGGTGGTCGAGAAGACCGCCTCGGAGTTCTGGATCAGGCCGCGGAGCTGTCCCTGGCGCTCCGAGAGAGCCTCGAAGACCGTGCCGCCGTCGTGGACCAGCCGGCTGACCGCTTGGTCCTGGCTGTCCAGCACGCGGAGCAGCCGGTTCGTCTCCTCCGCGAACGGGCCGAGCTCGGCGATCGCGGCCGAGAGGTCGTCGCCGCGGCCGCGCAGCGAGGCGGCCGTCCCCTGCATCCAGACCCGGAAGGCGTCGCGGGTGCGGGAGTCGAAGGTGCGCCAGATCTCGTCGAGCTGGACCGAGTCGGCGACCTGGGCCCTGGGCAGATCGCCCCCCTCCTCCAGGGTCGGGCCCTGACCGTCGCCGGGCGTCAGCTCGACGAAGGTCTCCCCGAGCAGGGTCTTCGTGCGGAGCATCGCCCGGGTGTCGGTTGGAATCGGCGCATAGCGGCTGTCGAGCTCCATCGTCGCCTCGGCCAGGCCGCTGTCGGAGAGCTCGACCGCCTTCACCTTCCCCACCGGGACTCCGGAGATCCGTACGTCGGACTCCACCGCGAGCTGCGCGGCCTCGTCGAACGGGACGGTGACGCGATACCCCTCGGGTTTCAGCGGCAACGGGCCGCCGAAGGTGATCCACAGGAACAGCGCCAGGGCGAAGCACGAGAGCGCGAAGCCGATCGCGACCAGGATCCGGGTGATCGTGGGCGGGCGGGTCTCCATCAGCAGGCTCCGTTGTCAGCGGCGAGGATCATCAGTAGGGGGCGCATCCGTCCGAGGGGTCCGCGTTTGCGATTTCGTCGTGGCCCGGCACCCCGCTGACCTGCGAGAGCGTGACCAGGCCCAGGTCGCCTATGGTCACCGCGTCGGCGAGCAATGCGGTGAGACAGGAGTAGAGCACCATGCCGTGTCGCAGCGGCCCGCCGGCGTCCTGGGTGAAGAAGAGCGCGTTGGTGTTGTGGTTCAGCCACGAGGCCCAGAACAGGTAGCCCTCCTCGGCGGGGCCGGGCGGGTTGTAGGCGAGCGCGTTGAAGAACCGGTTCAGCTCGCGGAAGCTCTTGCTGAGCTCCACGGACGTGTCGCCGAGCGGCCGGGCGAGCAGCTTGACCTGCCTGAGCGGCTCTTGCACGTCGCGCGCGAAGGGCCGGATCTGGTCGCGGATTGGCCCAACCGTGTTGCGGAACAGCGGGCGTACCTGGCGCAGCGCCGGGCCCAGCGCCTGGGCGGCGGGGATCAGCCGCCGCGACCCGGGCCCCAGAACCTGCGCGAAGCGATCGCCGCTGACGAGCGCCTGGTGCGTCTCGCTCAGGGCCCCCGGCAGCTCGCGCAGCAGGCCGCGGAGCGAGGCCTCCTGGCGCGCGAACGAGGCCAGGGCGTCGTTGGAGGAGCGGACGAATTCCGCCAGCCGCGTGTCGCGATGGCCGAGCTCCCGGCTCAGGAGGCCGAAGTTCGTGATCGCCCGCTTGATGTTCTGGCGCCGCTCGGCCAGGGCCCCGTTGATGCGGGCCAGGTCCCGTGCGAAGGGCTCGAAGCGCTTCAGGCCCGCCGACAGCTTGCGGCCCCGGTCGCCCAGGCCCTCGCTGGCCGCCTGGAGCAGGAGCTGGAGGAAGGAGCGCGTGTCGCCGTCCAGGGAGGCGAAGATCTGATCCGGCTGCACGTTCGGCTGCGAGCTGGCGAGCGGCAAGGTCGTGCCCTCCTCGACCGGCTGGCCGCCGCTGCCCGGGTCGACCTGGATCGTCATGTCCTGAAGACCCGTCCGCGGTCGCAGCAGAAGCGAGGCGTCCGGGTGGATCAGCTCGGCGTACTTGTGGTCGACCTGCATGGTGACGATGGCGCGGCCGCTGTCGAGCTCCGACCCGGACACCTGGCCGACGTTGATCCCCGCGATCGTCACCGTCTGCCCCTGCCCGGGCGTCACGGCCTGGGCGGAGCTGAACTCGGCCTTGAGCTCGAACTTGTCGTCGCCGATGAAGGGGACCCAGGACGGAAGCAGGGTCGTCTGCGAGGCCAGGATCACCCCGGTGGTCACCACCGCCAGGACGACGAGCACCGCGATCGCCACGAAGTCGCGCAGGTGCTCGCGGATCGCGCGCCTCACGGGACCGCCTCCGGGCTCGGGGGGCCAGGGGGGGCAGCCTCGTTGATGGCTGGCAGCGCCTGGGTGTGGCAGGGGACGTCCATCCGGAAGGGCGGCGGGGTGACGCCCCCCGGTGCGGTCGACACCGGAAGCCGGGGGCGGGTGGCCACCGGCGCCGCGATGTTGTGCGACCACAGGGCGGCGTTCTCGGGTGCGGCAATGGCTCCCCTGGGGTTGTCCATCCTCACGAGCTCAGGCCCGCCGCCGGCCTGGAAGCGGACGAACGGCCCGTTGCCGTCGAAGCCCTGGCTCTCGCCGGCAAGCTGGGCGACGCCGTAGAAGAGCTCCCGGATGTTCGGCTGGCCGGTGACGAACGGGTAGCCCCCCGTGCCGTCGATCGCCACGTTGCCGGCAGGGACCAGGTTCTCGGAGACGCAGCGGCCGAAGAGACCGACCTCGGGGAAGAGCTGCAACGACTTGTGCCCGGCCCTGGCGAGGGGCGCCGCCGAGTCGGCGAGAAGCTGGGCGGTGGCGCCGAGCTCGCTCTGCCTCAGCAGCCTGCCCGTCTGCACCAGCCACGGCGAGCCGGCGCGGATCGTCGCCGGAAGCTCGCGGATCCCGGGCAGCGACTCTCGCGCCAGCCTGCGCGCCCACGGCAGGGCCTCGTTCAGGTGGCGCAGCGAGGGCTCCGCCGCCTGGAGGGTGGGGGCGAGCTCGCGGACCGAAGCCGAGAGGTTCGCGGACTCCGAGGCGAACGCGCCGGCGGTGACGTTGAAGTTCGTGATGAAGTCGCTCAGCGCCCCGTCCGTGGAGGCGAGCTTCGCGAACAGGTCGCGCTGGGCGCGGATCAGGTTTGAGAGGTCGTGCGGGTGCAGGCCCAGGAACGCCTGGTTGACGATCGCGGTGGTGCGGCCCGCTCTGCCGCCGTAGCGGAAGGCCTTGTTGATCGCCTCGGCGCCGGTCAGGCCCTGCACGTCCGGGTCCTGAGTGGCATCCTCGGCGGCGGTGGGCACGGCGTTGAGCGCCGTCCCGTACTCCTTCAGGGCCCGCTGGAGGTTGGCCCTGGTGTCGGACTGGAGCGAGGTCAGGATCTCGTCGATCTGGACGGCCCTGGTCGTCTGGGTGACGGGAATCGTCGAGCCGCTGTCCAGCTCGGGAGCGCTCGGGCTGCCGGGGTGGATCTCCAGGAAGAAGTTCCCTTCCAGGAACAGCCGCGGCCGGACCTTGATCGTGGCGTCCTCGTGGATCGGCAGGGCGTCGTCGGAGACGTTGAAGGTGGCCTTCGCCATGTCGCCCTCGGGCTCCACCGAGCTGATCTTGCCCACGTTGACCCCTGCGATCCGCACCAGCGAGTTCGGCTTCAGCGTGGTGGCGCTCTCGAACGTTGCATTGAGCTCGTAGCCCCGGCTCGTGAACGGGACGCGCTTGGTGAAGCCCAGGTAGAAGCCGGCCACGAACAGGAGCGCCACGATCACGCCGATCGCCACCGGCCTCGGGCCGCGGTAGTGGCGCCCGAAGATCCGCTCGTCGGGCGGCGGGTTCTGCGTGTCCCGCTTCAAGGGCGCTCGTGGATTTCGTCGCAGCAGGCTCATTTCTAGCCGTCCGTCACGGTCCCCTGGTTGCCCGGCACGTTGCCGATCACCACCTCATTGCGGAGGTAGGTCTCGTTGCCGGCCTCGCACTCGCGCGGCTGGCCGGGGGAGGCGGTGTTCGGGTACGGGTTGGCGTGGAGGAAGTTGTTGTTGAAGCTGGATTCCGGCGTCAGCGAGTTGGCCGGGGCCCTCGACGGGCCGTTCTCGCTGTTCGGGGCGTTGAACCCGGTGAAGTTGTTCCTCTGTCCGGCCGACATCACGATGAACCGCTGGGCCGTGCCGATCCCGTCGGGGCTGATGCCGAGGTGGTTCTGCGCGTTGCGCGCCAAGAGCGTCGCGTAGTTGCACACGGTCTGCGCCGGGGCCACGAACCGGAGCGCCGGGTTCAGGAAGTCGAAGAACTGCGTGGAGTACCTGATCCCGCCCTGCACCCCGGAGTTCCGGGCGAACTCACCCAGCGCCTGCGCCGTGAGCGCGATCTGGCGGTTCTGCGCCGGGGCGCCCGGCAGCACGTCGGCGCCGGTCTCGAACGCGGCCGCAACCGTGGGCGAGCTGTCGCTCAGGGCCTTGATGCCGGGCCGAAGCTCGGCGAACAGAGTGGCGCTGTGGCCCAGGAAGCTCCTGATTCGCGGCGCCGTGCGGATCAGCGTGTCGAAGGTGGGCGGCGCCTCCGAGATCGACTCCTGGATGTAGGGGCGCGCGACCTCGGCGAAGGCGCCGAAGGTGGACTCGAGGGCGACGAACATCTGAGCCTGGGTCTCGGCGACCGGCGCCACCTCGGCCGCGCTGTCGGCAAGGGCGCGGAAGAAGCGCCCGATTCCGGTCTTCGGCGAGGCCAGGTTGCGGGCCACGGGCACCAGGCGGTTGACCAGGGGACGCAGCTCGCCGATGGCCACGTTCAGATCGGGCCCGCGGCCGGCCAGCGCGTTGCCGAAGGCGATCAGGTTGCCGCGAGCCCCCGCCCGCGTCGCCGGGTCGAAGATGTTGAAGAACTGGTCGATCTCGACCGGCTCCGGCTGGGCGACCCTGAGCGGCAGGGTCGAGCCCTCCTCATAGCCCTCGCTGGAGGTCCCCTTGCTGATCTCCAGGTACTTGAGGCCGAGCGCCGAGCGCGAACGCACGACCACCGTCGAGTCCTTGGGCACTGGCTGGGCGCTCTTGTCGAGCTTCAGGTCGACCTTGGCGTAAACCTTGCCGGTGTCGGCGTCCTGAACGGGCTCGATCTTCTCCACGATGCCGACTCGCACTCCGCCGATGCGCGCGTCGTTGCCCTTGACGAGCGTGTTCGCGTTCGGCACCAGCACCGAGAGCCTGTAGGTGGGAACGAAGGGCAGGCCGTTGTTGGCGTTGTAGGCCAAGAACACGGAGAGGATCACGATCAGGGTCGTGATCGCGCCCACCAGCACCGGGCTGGAGGCGATGACGCCGGCGCGGCGCCGGGTCACTGACCGCCCCCTGTGTTCGACGGTGTCTGCCGACCGATCATCGTGTCGAGCAGGGAGCGCACAGCGGCGAGCGAGGGTGGACGGCTCGCGGCGCCGGATGAGGCCTGCGCCGGAGCTTGGGCTTGGAAATTGTCGAAGGCCTCCCTGTACGCCGCTGGATCCGACTGGGCCAGTTGCGCCAACGCCTGTATGTCCCTGACCTGGGCCTTCGACGACGAGGTGCTCGTCTTCGCCAGACCGTCGTTGAAGTGCGCGCGGCAGAACTCGGTCCCGGTCAACTCGTCCGCCAGGAACGTGCAGGCCGAGTTGGGCAACAGCCAGGCGCGGAGGAAGTGGCCGTACTGGTCGTAGCCGTTGATTGCGCCCGTCGTGTTGAAGAGCAGGCTCATGAAGTTCTCGTGGAAGCCGGTCTGCCGGAGGTTGGCGAGCAGTCGCGTCAGGCGCCTTGCGCCGGGACTCGCCGTCTCCGTCAGCTCGCGGGCGTCTCGCAGAATCGGGACGGCATCGAGCAGCGGCTGCCGGCTCTGCTCCGCCGCGGTCCCGAGGCTGGTCAGCGCGGGCTCCGTGGCGTCGGCGAACGGGCCGAGGGCCCTGGTCGCGCGGGCGATCGCCGGCCCGCCGTCACGAAACTCGGCGAACACCGGCGTTGCCTGGTCGGAGAAGGCGCGCAGCTTTGCCATCGTCAGGCGAAGCTCCCGCAGCGCCCGCGGGAAGCGCTGGAAGCCGGCCTCGAGGTCCTCGCTGCGCTCGGCCGTGGCCTCCGCGGCGACGTTCGCATTGTTGATGAATCCGGCGACCGCGCGGCGCTCTCGCGCGAACGGCTGCATGATCGTGTCGCCGTCTCGCGCGAGCTGGCTGAGCCGCTGGTTCTGGCGGGCGAGCTCGGCGAGCACGCGGTTGGTCTGGCGCAGCGCCGGGTCGGCGCGCTTGATGATCGCCGCGAGATCCTCGCCCCGGGCCGCGAACCCCGCCCCCAGGTCGTTGAGGATCAGCCGGAAGCGGTCGGCATAGGGCTCGCGCATGATGTTGTTGATCAGGTCGATGTCGACTTCCTTGCCGTTGTTCTCCAGCGGCAGGAAATGCTGCCCTGCCCCGGGCTCGCCCTCGGGAACCTCGTCCAGCGGCGGCGGCGGCTCGGAGCCCGGTGCCCGCGGCGCGGTCGGCTGGCAGTCGACGTACTTCTCGCCCAGAAGGGACTGGGGCCGGATCAGGCAGGTGGCGTCCTGGCGGAAGTCCTGGAAGCCCGCCTCGTCGACCTTCATCACCACCACCGCCTTGCCCGGGTCGGGCGTGCCGTCGCGGTGCACCCGCTCATCCGGCAAGGTCACTTCGACCGACGACACGGAGCCGACGGTGGCCCCTGCGACCCGCACCTCCTCGCCGGGGACCAGGAAGCCGCCGTTGTCGAAGATCGCTCGGACCTCGTACTCGTCCCCGTCCCCGCTCGCCGCCTGGCCGAACACCGCCAGCATGGCCGTGGCCAGGAGCGCGACTATGAGTGCGATCCTCCTCATGGTCCAGGGGGCACGTCGGAGGTGTCGCACTTCGGGTTCGGAGCCTGGCCGCCGCTCAGCAGGCTGCCGTCATCGGTGAACGGGTTGGAGCCGGGGATCGGCTGGGTCGCGCCGCCCGGACAGCGAGTGAAGATGCCGAACTCCAGGTCGTCGAACTGCTGGCTCGGCGGGATCGGTGCGAGCTGGCCCGGGCCGTACGAGCCACAGACCGGGTTGGGGTCGCCTGTCTCGCAGAGGTGGAAGAGGTTCGCCTGAGCGGTGGAGACGCGCGCGTAATGGCCGTTGGCGTCGTAGAAGGAGGTGACCTCGGCGAACTTGGAGAGGAAGCCCATCAGGTCCGGCATGTAGGGCCGGGCGAACTCGATCACCGGCTGGGAGGCGTCGAGGCCGGCGATCGTCTGCGGGACCGACCTGCTCGCGCTTCGCTCTATCCGCGGCATCTCGCGCAGCGAGTCGGTGAGGTCGTTCGTGGGCCCGGGACGGCTCAAGGCACGTCGCAGGTCGTGGAAGACCGGGACCGACCGCTCGGCGACGGGTCGCAGCTTCCTGAGGAAGGGAGCCAGGTCCTCGGTGGCGGGCTTGAACTCGTTGACAAGCGGCGTCAGGTCGTCGAGGAACGAGCGGACGTTGACGAAGGTGGTGTTCGCCTGGCGAAGCGCCGGCGGGAAGGCCTCGAGCGAAGCGTCGAGGGCGCTGGTCTCGCTCGCGATCGCGCCCAGGAACTGGTTGGCGTTCGAGGTCAGCGCCGAGAGGTCGTCGCGACGCTCCGCGATCGCTCCCAGTGCGCGCGAGCCCTGGACCAGGAACTGGCTGAGCGCGCGGCTGTCGTGGTTCAGCTCGGCGAACAGGCCGCGGGCGGTCGACAGCCCGGGCGCGAAGTACTTGTAGGTCTGCCGCGAGCCCTCCGGGTTGCTGGCGTAGAGGGAGGCGGAGCCCTGGATGAAGTCCTGGAGCGCCTTGCGCGTCCGCGCGTCGAGCGTGTTGAAGAGCTGGTCGAGGTCGACGGGCGAGGTGGTCTTCTCACCCGACACTGTCGCTCCGTCCTCGAGCTCCGCATCGCTGTCGGGGCCCGGCGTGATCGCCACGTAGCGGTTCGCGATGCCCGACAGCGATGCGGCGCGGATGGCCGCCGACGTGCCTTGAGGAAGCGCGTCGTCCACCTTGATCGTCACCTCCGCCTGGCCGCTGTCGGTGAGGGTGACGTCGTCAACCGTGCCGATCGGCTGCCCTGCGCGCAGCACCTCGTTTCCGGAGACAAGCTGTCCCCCGTTGTCGAACAGCAGGAGGTAGGTGCGGCCGTCGCCGTTGCCGAACAGAACCACGAGCACCAGCACGAAGCCGGCGATCAGGGCCGCGCCGGCGATTGCCCGGGCGAGCCATGGACCCCGCCGGGAACTCAGAGGCTGCCTTTCAGGCGTCACCGCGCCAGGGCCGAACGCGCCCCCTCCTCATCGGAAACTGGGTGAGCGTCGAGCTTTCGCCCGCGAAATTCATTCTCTCCTTCCCTGGCGGGGCCACTCGCCCCGGCACGAGGGTGTTGTCCTTCGAAAGGAATCCTATTGCTCCGCTGCCATAAAGGGCGCAGTAAACCTAAAAAGTGGGCGCTGAGTACCGGTTGCGGCGGCCAGAGTGCAGCCACCCGCACGCCCTACTCTCGCGGCTCGCGCCCGGTGAGCGCTTTGTAGAGGTCGTTCGCCCGCGTTCCGGTCAGCGCCGCCACGACGCTGGCCGCGGCCCGGGGGCGCGCGCCGGACTGGACCAAGCGCCGCAGGGCGTCGACGGCAAAGCCGATGTCGGGGGAGCTTGCGCTGGAGGCGGCCGGCGCCAGGACCACCACTATCTCGCCCTTGACCTCGTCGCGAAATCGCCGTGCCAGCTCCCCGAGGGTGCCGCGCGCCACCTCCTCGTGGAGCTTGGTCAGCTCCCGGCAGACGGCGGCGAGGCGATTGGGGGCCAGCGCCGCCAGCGCCGCGAGCGAGTCGGGCAGGCGCCGGGGCGACTCGAACGCCACCACGGTCTCGGCGGAGCGCAGCACCCGCTCGAGCTCCCCGGCGCGGCGGGGCAGGAAGCCCTCGAACCGCCAGCGATCCACGGGAAGCCCGGAGGCGACCAGCGCGGTTGTCACCGCCGACGGGCCGGGCAGCACCTCGACCTCCAGGTCGCGCTCGATGCAGGTCCGGATGAGCCGGTATCCCGGGTCGGAGATCGCCGGCGTCCCGGCGTCCGAGATCAGGACCACCTTGGCGCCCCGCTCGATCTGCTGCGCCAGCTGCATCGCTCGGTCGGCCTCGTTCCCCTCGTGATTGGAGACAAGGCGCGGGCGTGGGATCTCCAGCCGCTCGTAGAGCCGCCCCGCCCGCCGTGTGTCCTCGCACGCCACCAGGTCGGCCTCGGCGAGCGTCCGGCGCGCGCGAGGGCTGAGGTCCTCGAGATTCCCGATCGGGGTCGGGCACACCGTCAGTCGCCCTGGCATCGAATCCCTCCCGCCTCGAGCACCTAGGTCGCGCTCCCCTCGAGCTCCTGCGCGGCCATGGTCGCGGCCCCGATCATTCCCGCCTCCGGCCCCAGCTCGGCGGTCATCACCGGCGTCCCGCTCATCGGCGGCAGCGCGCGAGAGGCGAGCTCCTCCTGGGCCGGCCGCGCCAGGAGCTCGCCGGCCCTGCTCGCCCCTCCGCCGATCACGATCACGTCCGGGTCGAAGATGTTGGCGAAGCTGGAGAAGGCGACTCCCAGCCGCCTCCCGATCTGCTCGAGCACTCCCCGAGCGGTCACGTCACCGGCGAGCGCCGCGTCCGTGACCTCCTTGCCATCCAGCTCGGCGCCCCGCGCCAGCGCTTGCCCGAGGGCGGAGTCGGGGGCCGCCTCCGCCGCGGCCAGGCCCTCCCGGGCGATCGCGGTGCCGGAGGCCAGCGCCTCGATGCAGCCGCGGTTGGGGCAGTTTCCCTGGCAGGGTGGGCCATCGGCTGCGATCACCGTGTGGCCTAGCTCGGCTCCGGCGCCCGTCGATCCCCGATACAGCCGCCCCTCGAGGATCAGCCCGCCGCCGATCCCGGTGCCGATCGTCAGCATGACCGCGTTACGCGTTCCGCGGGCCGCCCCGAAGCGGTGCTCGGCGAGGATGGCGACGTTGGCGTCGTTGTCGATCAGCACCGGAAGCCCGAGCCGCTCCGTCATCAGCTCCCGCAGGGGCACGTCGGCCAGCTCGAGGTTGACGGCGACGATCGCCACCCCCCGCTGACGGTCGATCGTGCACGGAATCCCCAGCCCCGCGGCCACCGCGTCGGGGCGGGCCTCGCGCGCCGCCCGCAGCTCGCGCTCGAGGGTCTCCAGCAGCTCGCCCTGATGCAGGCCGTGGCTGGGCGCCGTGGAGCGGTAGAGGACCCGGCGCTCGGAGTCCACCACCCCGACCAGCATCTTCGTCCCGCCGAGATCGACCCCAATCGCTTCCACAGAGCCCGACGCCGAGCTCAACGCGCGAGCCCAGTCGGGCTGGGCACGACGTCCCGCGTGGGAGGGATCTGAGCCATGCGGCAGTATTACCCGCTCATGCCAGCCAACGGGGATCAGGGCCCAGCCGGGGGGGAGCAGGGCCGACCCGAGAAGCCCGACTACAAGGTCTACCGCTCTCGCCCCGGCTTTCTGAGCCGGCTGCGCTCTCCGGACCTCGCCACGCTCCGCGAGCGGCTGGCGGCCAAGGGGGGCCGGCCCGGCGCCGAGGAGAAGCCGAAGCAGCCTGGGGCCCCGAAGGAGCGCCCGCCGGGGCGCCGGGTCCTCAAATGGGTTGGCATCGCGGCGCTTGCCTGGCTCGTGCTCAGCCTGCTTGCCTTCGCGGTCTCCTCCCAGATCCAGAAGGGGAAGCTGGCGGACATGGGCGACACCTTGGGCGGCAACCCGTTCATGTTGGGCTTCCCGCAGACCGTGCTGGTGCTCGGCACCGACGTGCGCCCCTCGGGCCTGGCGGCGACTGGCGAGGACACGCCGCAGAAGTGCATCGACGCCGCCAGCGAGGGCGAAACGCCACCATCGAGCTGCACTCCATACCGCGCCGATTCGATCATGCTCGTCCGCGCGGGCCGGTTCGCCTTTCGCAAGCTCTCGATCCCGCGCGACACCTTCGCCTCGATCCCGGGCCACGGCGCCCAGAAGATCAACGCCGCCTACGCCTTTGGCGGCGCCAAGCTCGAGGTCCGGACCGTGGAGCAGTTACTCGGCATCGAGGTCGACCAGGTCGCCGTGGTCGACTTCAACGGCTTCCGCGACTTCATCGACGCGATCGGGGGGGTCACCGTGAACATCGACCAGAAGGTCTGCTCGGAGATCTCCGGCGGCGCGGGCCAGGGCGGCTTCAGCCTGTTCCTCGATCCCGGGGAGCACGACCTCGACGCGGACGAGGCCTTGAGCCTGGCGCGAACGCGCTCGAACCTTGCCGAGGATCCACAGGGCGAGCCGTGCCCGCCCATCGACGACCTCGATCGCGCCCAGTTCCAGCAGGACGTCCTCTCAGGAATCAAGGGGCGGATGACCAGCATCACTCGACTCCCCTACAACTTCATCAAGGGCCCGATCATCGGCTGGAACGCCCCCAAGGCTTTCGTGTCCAGCATGGGCGTGCTGACCATGCCTCAGTTCGTGATCTCCGCGGCGCTCGGCTTCAGCTCGACGAGCGAGGTCCTCAAGCCCTCCGGCCCCGGCCCCCTCGGCAGCCTCACGGTCCCCGAGGAGGAGTGCCGGCGCGCCGTGAAGAACTTCCTCGGCGAGGACCCGCCGAAGAACCCGGCCTGCTCACCGAGCTGAGGCGGATCGGTACGGGGCCGAGGCGGTCGTCGGGAGCCGGATCAAGTAGGGCATCGACGGGGCCGCCCGGCGGGGACCCCATTGGCGGGTTTGTTGCGGACGGGCGCAACAAAAGCGCCAATTGCGGCTGGAGCACCGCAACCACTGCCCCTACTTGCCCTACTCCTTAGTCGTCCTTCTTGGACGAAGCTGTGGTTTCCGCCTTCTTCTCCGGCTTCGAGTCCGCGCCCTCCGACTTCGAATCCGAGCCGCCGTCCTTCGACTGCTTGCCGTCGCTTGATTCCGACGGCTCGGCGCTCGTCTTTCGGGCGTAATCCGTCGTGTAGAAGCCGGAGCCCTTGAAGTGGACGGCGACCGGGTGAAAGACGCGCTCGACCGGCTCGCCGCACTCCTGGCAGGCCGACACCGGCTCGTCTGCGATCGCCTGGAAGACCTCGAACTGGTGCCCGTTGCTGCAGCGGTACTCGTAGGTCGGCATCGCCAACCGATTATCGCAGCCCGCCCCGGCGACTCCCGGCACTCGGCGTGCAGGAGTGCCAGCTCAGCCTGCCTGCCTCAGCCACCCCTCGCTCGCCGGCTCCTGCCCCTCGTGGACTGCTTCCTGCCCGTCGTGGATACTGCGCAGCCCGTTCGGGCTTTGCGGCATGAGGAGGGTGACGCCGGTCGACTGCCAGACCAGCCAAATCGCCCAGGTGCCGGCTGGCGCGAAGCGGCGCTGTCACCAGGTTGTACATGATCGCCTCCTGCCTGTCGCGCTGCGGTGGGGTGAGTCGGCGGCCCATGGTGAACGGGTGCTCGGCCGGAAAAGTCGCCGGCCCTCACGCATGGCTGGGCCCGCGCCGCACGACCCACTAGCCTGCGCCAGACCGATGACCGGCACCGCGGAGCAGCCGAGCCAGACGAGCCCTGCCCCTGGGGTGGCGCTCGACGAGGTCGTCGCCCTGTGCAAGCGGCGCGGCTTCATCTTTCAGTCCTCGGAGATCTACGGGGGGCTCGGGTCGACCTACGACTACGGCCACTACGGCGTCCAGCTCAAGAACAACGTCAAGAACGAGTGGTGGCGAGCCGTGGTGCAGGAACGGGACGACATGGTGGCCCTCGACGCGGCGATCCTCATGCATCCCCGCACCTGGGAGGCGTCGGGCCACCTGGAGGGCTTCACCGACCCAATGGTCGATTGCCGCACCTGCAAGCTTCGCTTTCGGGCGGACAAGCTCGTGGACGCGGAGTGCGGGCGGAAGCCATCCGTGCATCCCGGCGAGCACACCGACTGCGACCTCACCGAGCCGCGCCAGTTCAACCTGATGTTCGAGACCTTCATGGGCCCGGTCCGCGACGACGCCGCAAAGGTGTACCTGCGACCGGAGACCGCCCAGGGGATCTTCGTCAACTTCAAGAACGTGCTCCAGTTCGCGCGCAAGAAGCCGCCGTTCGGCATCGCCCAGATAGGCAAGGCCTTCCGCAACGAGATCACCCCGGGCAACTTCATCTTCCGCACCCGTGAGTTCGAGATGATGGAGATCGAGTACTTCGTCCCGGGCGACGATGCCGACTCGTGGCACCGGCGCTGGATGGAGGACCGGATGCGCTGGCACACCGACCTCGGCATCCGCCCCGACCACCTCCAGCTCCGTAAGCACGGGCCGGACGAGCTCTCTCACTACTCCTCGGCGACCTCCGACATCGAGTACCTGTTCCCGATGGGGTGGTCCGAGCTGGAGGGGATCGCCAATCGCGGCGACTTCGACCTCTCGCGCCACGCCGAGTTCTCGGGCGAGAAGCTCGAGTACTTCGACCAGGACAAGGGAGAGGCCTACGTGCCCCACGTGATCGAGCCCTCGCTGGGCGTGGACCGCTCGCTGCTCGCCTTCCTCGTCGACGCGTACGACACAGAGGAAGTCGAGGAGCGAAAGCGCACCGTGCTCCGCCTTCACCCTCGCCTCGCGCCCGTCAAGGTGGCGGTGCTGCCGCTGGTCTCCAAGGCCGGGATGCCCGAGCGGGCGCGGGAGATCTATGAGCAGCTGCGCGCCGAGCTGCCGGCGGAGTACGACGAGGGCGGCTCGATCGGCAAGCGCTACCGTCGCCAGGACGAGATCGGCACCCCGTGGGGAATCACGGTGGACGGCCAGACGATGGAGGACGGCACGGTTACCCTGCGCGACCGCGACAGCCTCGAGCAGGTGCGGGTTCCCGCCGAGGGGCTGCCCGACCGCCTGGCCGCCAAGCTGGCCGAGCCGTGGCGAAGCCCCAAGCCGGGCAGGTAGGCCAGGCAGAGTTCAGGCCTGGCCTGCGGCAAACCCTGGGCGAGCCTAGGTACGCGCTAGGTGCAGGTCTGCGACCTGTTCACCGTCTGGGTGCTGGCGGGACTCGCGTAGGTGAACGTTCCCCGCAGGTTCCACTGCCGGTTGCCTGCAGGTGGATCGACGCACCTGGCGCGGACGTAGTTGCCCCTCTTGAACGCGATGTTGAGAGCGGTCAGCCGTAACGGCCCGTTGGAGACGTTGTTGAGGTCGATCTGACAGCCCCGCCGGGGATCCGGTGTGGAGCAGCCATCGGGATCCGTGTAGTCGCCACCGATGGCCGGGTTAGCCTTGAGGTCGCCCGTCACAAGAAAGCTTGTGTCGCCTTCGGTGTTGGTCGCCGGGCTTCCGCAGTCGATGGGACCGACGCCTTCCAACTGGATCCGGATGAACAGCAGGACCTCGGACGTAGAACCCAAGCCGTTGAACACCAGCACGCAGGCGACGGGGCTCTCGGCGACGAGGTTGAATGTCGCCGTCCCGTTGCTGGAGTGGCTCAGGCTCGTGGGATACAACCAGGCATTCTGGGTGGCCCCGGCGGGGGGGCCGCACTCCTGCATCGCCTGCTGCATGGTCATGTCGCCCGAGATGTCCGCCGGGTTGCACTTCGGGAAGGAGTTCGGGTTGAACTGGAAGTCGTCGTCGAGGTTGAGCTGTATCCGCGTCGTCGAGGTGGCTGCCGTGTAGTCCGTGCGCGTGCCCAAATAGAGTCGGCCCGAGGTGACCACGCCGTGCGGGTTGGTAGGCGAGAACGAGAGGACCGCGGTCGAAGATCCCGCCGCCAGCGCCATGCCCGTCACGGCCAAGGCCCCGGCGGCCGCCAGGGCGAGAACGACAACGGGCAGTCTCCGGATGGGCGTACGTCGCTTCGTGTACGGCCGGTGAGGGGGAAGTCCTCGATGCACGGCAGGCAAGTGTCTCACTCCGGGCAGGCCGCGTCAACCTCGAACAGGCCGGGTCAACCTCGAACCGAGAAACAGGGTATATCCGTGACGTACGTCACGTATATACCACCAAAACATGTACTCTCTAGCTCACGCATGGCAAGCAGAACGTGAAGGTGGATATGCGCTGATCGCGTCAGCGCATGGCTCCGGCTAAGCGAGAGCCGCTAGAGGTAGGGCAGGAGGTCCGGGATGACGCCCTTCTCGATGTGCTGGCCGATCCAACTGAGGGTCGTTGTGACGTCCGGCGCAGCGGCCCCTGGCCCGGTCTCGCTGAACGCTACGGCGAATCCGAAGCTGGGATCTTGGTTGCGTTTCGGATCGCTCGCAAGCGGGACCCTGGCGAGTACGTCGCCGTGTTTGAACGGACGGAGGTTGATGAACTCGAAGTCCATGTCACCGACATAGCTCACGGCGATGCTTGTTCCGACGACAAGATGCAGCGTTCGGTGCTTGTCGAAGTTATGAAGGAGGTCGAGGTATTTGAGCGCGGCCCGATCCTTTCGACCGTACGGCTGCATGCCCTCGATCAGCTTCCGCGCCTTTGGATGCACGGCTCCAATCTTCCGGTCCAGGTCCCTCTTGGTGGGCGCTCGCCTGTGGAAGATCGGAAACTCGGAATCCATTTTCTCCTTTTCGGTGAGTTGCCCCTTTCTGTTGGCAACAGCGAGGTCGAAGGCGAGTTGGTCGAGCGCGGAGCGGAAATTGAAAAGACAGTCACCGATCAGCGCCCCCCAACGAATCAACGGTGCCGGCTTGTTGACGTGGACGATCCAGAGGCGCTTGCCTGCCTCAATGTCATCGTGACGGCTAACGGTGTATGCGTTCGAGTTGACGAACCGATGCATTCGGCGCTCGAAGCCCTTGCGGTGCATGTGTGCCCTACGGAGCTTCTCGCGGACCCCTGGACCTACTGACTTGGCCACGCGCTACCCTCGCTTCGCATGGCCGACAAGCCTAAGCAGAAGACCCGGCCCAAGAAGGGCAAGCCAATCGAGATCCCCGTTCCGAAGCGCAAGCAGTTCGAGGATCTGCTGAAGCGGGCGGCGCTGCGCCGGACCAGCTCCAGTAAGTAGCCCTACTCCCGCAGCCCGGCGGCTTCCAGAGCGGCGTCCTTGTCTCGAAACGTCTTCCACGCGATGACTTTCCCCGAGTCGAAGTACCAGACGTGAAAGAAGCGGTTGTAGACCTCACCACCCGTCGCCTTCATCCGGCCACCGTCGCGCACAGCGGCAAACACTCGTTCACCCGCGTCGATGAGTTCTTCGGGCTCAATTTGCCACTCGTCAAACGACGAGGCGTAGTCGCGCAGTGCGGTGAGAACTTCCTCACGGCCGCGGATCACCCCAAAACCGACGACGTTACTTGCGTCGAACTCTGCGTCGGGATGGAAGAGGTTCCAATCCGGCTCGCCCTCCTGGTTGAAGTGCTCATAGCTGCGGCGTATCACCTCGACGTTCTCCTGCGACATCGCCCGTGCAGTATCGCGGTTACTTGCTTGCCGCCCGAGCAAGTAGCCGCTCGAACATCGGCTTGCCGTAGCGGTTGTTGTGCCGCCAGGCGAACTCATCGAGGTAGGACTGAAGCCACTTGCGCGAGATCTTCTTGTAGGCACCGCGCATCCCGGTCTTCATGTTCCCGAAGAAGCCCTCAATGGTGTTCGTGTGGACGTCGCCCTCGACGTAGATGCCAGCCGAGTGGTTGATGATCCGATGGTCTAGGAACTCGCCCCGGAGGGGCTTGTAAGCCTGCCAGTCGTCCGTGAAGATGATCGCGGTCGGATCAACGTTCGCGCGGGCTTCTCTACTAAGCGCAGGCCCTCGCCGCGAGGGAATGACGCGCAGGCGAACCTTCCCGCCGCGCTCGACCATTCCGAGGACTGAGGGCTGAGCCTCGCGCCACAGGGCCTTTTCGGAGCGGGTCATCCCGCGACCGTCGCGGAGCTTGCCGCGCACCGAAGTCTCGTCAATCTCAACGTCGCCGGAAAGCGGTTCGTCGTCCTGGTCGTGCATGAGGTCGTTTCGGATCTTGTTGAACATCCGCCAGGCCGTCTTGTAGGTCACGCCCAGCTCGCGCTCTAGCTGCTTGGCGGAAATCCCGCAGCGAGTGCTAGCCATGAGGTACATGGCGTAGAACCAAAGCTGTAGCGAGGTCGTGGACTTCTGGAAGATCGTTCCTTTGGTCGGGTAGATCTGCCAGCCGCAGGAATCGCAGGCGTAGCAAGCGCGGGTCG
>JBBPIK010000106.1:0-5944 GCA_038040415.1 Actinomycetota bacterium | reverse complement strand
CTCGTCATTGCGAGCGTTTCAGGGCGACATCCCGAGATGCCCGCTTCTCCTCGAGCGCGCAACTCTCCGGGCTGCGGACTGGAGCGGGGGCCCGGGTCCTGCGGGAGCAGACATTCGGCGTAGACTCCCGAGCGGCGGGCTCACGGAAACGAGCCGAGCATGATGCTGGAGATCAAGCTTCTCGGCGGCGTCGATGCCTACGTGGATGGCCGCGCGCTCCCAGTGGGAGGAACCAAGCAGCGGGCGTTGCTGGCGATGCTAACTCTGCGCGCCAACCGCACGGTCAGCGCGGACGAGCTGATCGACGGACTCTGGGGCGAGCGCCCGCCCGCAAGCGCCACCAAGAACGTTCAGCTCTATGTTTCGCGCCTCCGCAAGGCGCTCGGCAAGGACGGCTCCGGAGCCCGGATCGTCACCCATGGTCGAGGTTACGAGCTTCAGGTCCCCGATGACGCCATCGACGCCGCCCGGTTCGAGGGCCTCGTGGAGCGAGCCCAGCGTGAGGCAGAGCGGGGAGTCGCAGTGGACGGGGCGGCCCACCACGCGCTCGAACTCTGGCGCGGCGCCCCGCTCGCAGACGTCGCGGACGAGCCCTTCGCCGCCCCCGAGATCCGGCGGCTTGAGGAGCTCCGCCTGCGCGCAAACGAGCTCGAGATCGAAGCAGAGCTTGCAGCCGGACAACACCCCGAGGTGATCGGGCGCCTCGAGGCGCTGATCGCGGAGCACCCCGCCCACGAGCGCTTCCACGCTCAGCGGATGCTGGCGCTCTATCGCGCCGGGCGTCAGTCCGAGGCGATCGAGGCCTATCGCGAGGCCCACCGAACGCTGGTCGCGGAGCTCGGGGTCGAGCCGGGCCCGAAGCTGCGCGAGCTGCAGGATGCGATCCTCCGCCAGGACCCCGCACTCGATGCGCACCCCCGACCGCGCGAGCTGCCGCGTCAGCTCGAAGGTGGTTCGCCGCTGCTCGCCGGGCGCGATCGGGAGCTGCGGTGGCTTCGCAAGCGCTGGCGCGAGGCCGAGGCGGGGAGTTCGCGAATTGCACTCGTCTCCGGTCCTGGAGGCATCGGCAAGACCAGGCTCGTAGCTGAGCTCGCCGCCGAGGTGCAGCGGGCTGGAGTGGAGGTGCTCTACGCCGCGGGCACCGGGTCACCCGACGCCGCGCTTCGGGCGATCGGTGCCGCCGCGGAGAGCGAGCTGCCAACGCTCGTCGTACTCGACGACGCCGACGACGCGTCGCCCTCCGTGCTCGAGGCGGCGGCCTCGCTGGCGGCGAAGCCCCGCGACACGCCGTCGCTCCTCCTCGTTCTTCACCCGGACGAGCAGGCCCCGCCCGCGTTCACCGGCGCCGAGCAGACGCTCGTCCTCCGCCCACTCCACGCCGAGGCCGCCGCGGAGATCGGCGCGCTCTACGCGCCGGCCGAGGGCGTGGCGATGCCGGCTGACACTCTGATGGCCGAGAGTGAGGGGGTGCCGCTCCGGGTCCACCGGACGGCGAGCGGTTGGGCGCAGGCGCAGGCCGCGGAGCAGCTGAAAGCCGCGGCGGGAAAGGCCGCCGTCGATCAGGGCGGCCTGCGCACAGCCCGGGCGAAGGTGGCGGAGGGCGTCGCCGACCTGCAAGTCGCACGCGAGCGGACCCGTCTCTACGTGGTCCCCCAGCCGCCGGATCCCACGGAGCCCGAGATCTGCCCGTTCCGCGGGCTGGCGCCCTTCGACTCGGCTCACGCGGAGTATTTCTTCGGCCGCGAGCAGCTCATCGCCGACCTGGTGGCGCGGCTCGTCGGCGGCACCCTGATCGCGGTCCTGGGACCGTCCGGGAGCGGCAAGTCCTCGCTGATCCGTGCGGGGCTCTTACCCTCGCTGGCCGACGGGGTGCTCCCCGGCTCGGAGCGCTGGCGGCAGGTGGTGATGAGGCCAGGGCGGCATCCGGTAGCGGAGTTGCGACGCGCCCTGGGCCGGATCGCGGCCGGCGAGAGCGAGTTCGCCGGTGGCGACCCGCTGGGGGCGGCGCTGGGCTCGCTTCGGGCCGACGAGCGCCTGGTTTTGGCCGTCGATCAGCTTGAGGAGATCTTCACCGCCTGCCGCGAGGAGGCAGACCGGGCCGCGTTCGC
Source organism: Actinomycetota bacterium (assembly GCA_038040415.1). Taxonomy (GTDB): domain Bacteria; phylum Actinomycetota; class Thermoleophilia; order Solirubrobacterales; family 70-9; genus AC-56. The sequence goes on along the minus strand of JBBPIK010000106.1, from coordinate 3,836 downwards.
CGAGGCGGTGGCGGCGCTCGCCGCCGACCGCGATCGGCGCGTTCTGGTGGTCCTTGGAATCAGGGCCGACTTCTATGGCCGCTGCGCTGAGTACTCCGAACTGTCCCGCGAGATGAGCGCCAACAACGTCCTGGTCGGACCGATGCGCCGCGACGAGCTGCGTCGCGCGATCGAGCTCCCCGCCCGCCGAGCGGGGCTGCGGGTGGAGCCGTCACTCGTCTCGGCGCTAGTCGGCGCCGTCGCCGACGAACCCGGTGGCCTTCCGCTGCTCTCGACGACGCTGGTCGAGCTGTGGGAGGAGCGAAGCGCGCGCACCCTGCACCGCTCCAGCTACGACGCGAGCGGCGGCGTGAGCGGGGCCGTGGCGCGCCTCGCCGAGCGCGCCTACCGGCGGCTCAGCGCGCCGCAGCGGGAGCGAGCGCGGGCGATCCTCCTGCGCCTCACCGACGCCGAGCAGCCGACCCCGGTGCGAAGGCGGGTGCCGCTCTCAGAGCTGGAGGCAGAGAGGGACGAAGAGACCGCCCGGGCGTTGGCGGTGCTGACGGAGAGCCGGCTCGTGACGGTGGACGAGGGCAGCATCGAGGTCGCCCACGAGGCGCTGCTGCGCGAATGGCCGCGTCTGCGCGGTTGGCTGGAGGATGACGCGGAGGGCCGCCGCCTCCACCAGCACCTAATCCACGCCGCGGGCGAGTGGCAGGGATCGGGGCGCGACCCGGCGGAGCTCTATCGCGGTGCCCGCCTCGGCTCGGCGCTCGACTGGGCGGCGAGCCACGACCCCGAGCTGAACGACCTCGAGCGAGAGTTCCTCGACGAGAGCCGGGCGGCGAGCGGGCGCGAGGCCGAACGGCAGCGGCGGACGAATCGGCGCCTTACGGCGCTGCTCGCGGGCGTGGGCGTCCTGCTCGCGGCCGCGGTGGTCGCCGGGGTGATCGCGCTCTCGGAGCGACAGGGCGCCCGCGACGCGGCCACCGTCGCCAACGCCCAGCGGCTCGGCGCCGAGGCCCTCGACGAGGATCGACTGGACCAGGCGCTTATCCTCGCCAACGCCGGCGCCGCCCTCGACGACTCGGCGGCGACCCGCTCCAACCTCCTCTCGACGCTCCTGCGAAGCCCCGCGGCGATCGGGGTCCTGAACGGCGACGGCGATCCCTTCACGTCGATCGCGCTCAGCCCCGACGGAGGCACGCTCGCGGTCGGTGACGAGGGCGGCACCGTGACCCTGTTCGACACCGAGAGCCGGGAGCGGATCGGCGACCACCAGGCGCCGGCGGGCGTCTGGGCCCTCGCCTTCGATCCGGGGAGCGACTCGCTCGCGCTGGCCGGAAGCGCGGGCTCGGGCGTCCGCTCCGCGTTCGTCAAGATCCTCGACGCGGATACGGCGCGGGTGCGCAGCTCGATCTCGCTCGGTCGCCATCCCGCCGGCGCCAATCTGGGCATCTTCCCGACCGTGAACTACGGCCCGGACGGGCGGAGCTTGATCGTCGGCTATTCCGGCAGCTTCGGCGACCGGACGACGGGTGTGTTCATGCGTCGCTTCGACGCCCGCGACGCCACGCCGCTGGGAAGGGCCGTCCGGGTCGCCCCGCGCTCCACCGGCGTGGCGCCGCTGTCGAGCCCGGACGGGCGCCTGCTCCTCTCCAGCGACAAGGCGACCTACGCCGTGGACGCGGAGACCCTGCGCGTCGCCCGGCGCTACCCGGTCGGCGCCCTCACGGCCGGGTTGAGCGCCGACGGCAGCACTCTCGCGGTCACGGATCGGGACGGAAGCCTTCGCGTGCTCGACCTCGCCTCCGGTCGGGTCCGAACGCTTGCCGGGGCGGTGGCCGGTCGCCTTCTTGGCGAGGATGCGCCGCCGGAGAAGGTGTTCGGCCTTGGGGCCGTCAGCCCCGATGGACGAACGCTCGCGACCTGGGACGAGAGCAACGTGATCCTCTGGGACGTCGGAGAGGGCCTCCCGACCGAGACCTTCGAGGGCCACGCTAGGGGCGCGGGCGAGCCGGGGCTGCAGGTCTTCAGCCCCGACGGGCGCACCCTCTACACCGCCGGTGCCGATTCCAGGGTGATGATCTGGGACGTCGCCGGCGATCGCAGGCTGGGACGGCCGTTCCGGACGGAATTCGTCGACGAGAGTCGGGAGGGTTTCCCGCCCCCGTTCGCGATCAGCCCCGACGGGGAAACGCTCGCGGTCGGCAGGTTCGACGGCCGGATCGACCTGATCGACGCCGAGACGCTGCGCCGGACCACAGGCTTCAGGGCATTCGAAGGGCGGTCGGCGCGGGCGATCGAGTACTCACCGGACGGTCGCACGCTCGCGGTCGCGGGTGGAGGCGGAGGCGTCGGAGTCTGGGAGGCGGGATCCGGGCGCCCCGTCGGCCCGCTCCTGCGCTCCCCCCGTGGACCGGTGGCCGAGAGAAATCTGCACAACGTCCAGGCTCTGGCCTTCGGTCCTGACCATTTGCTGGCGGCGGCGGAGGTTGGCGGCACGGTACGGATCTGGGACGTCGGTCGGCGCGAGCTCGCCGGCCCGCCGCGGCACCTGCCTCCCTACGTGCTCGGGCTGGGCTTCAGCCCCGACGGCTCGCAGCTCGCGATTCCGTTCGGCGCGGTCCTCTCGGACGACGACGGCATCGAGGTTCGCGACGTGGAAAGCGGCGAGCGGCTCGCGAGGCTGTCCGAGGGCGAGGTCCGTACGGTCGCCTTCTCCCCCGACGGCGGCCTGCTCGCCGGCGGTCAACTGGACGGCACGGCGCTCCTCTGGGCGACCGACGGCTGGCGGCGGGTCGGGGCGCTGCCGGCTCTACGTTCCGGGATTCAGGCTCTCGCGGTCGCCTTCTCCCCGGACGGCCGAACGCTGGCCACCTCACACGCCGAAGGCGCGGTCGTCCTCTGGGACGTCGCCTCGCAGCGGCCGCTCAGCTCGCCGCTTCCGGGCCCGACCGAGACGCTAACGACGGCACGCTTCACCCCCGACGGCAGCCGTCTGTTCGTGCTCCAAGACGACGGGCGCGCGTTCCGTTGGGAGGTCGATCCGGCCGCCTGGAGGCGGCACGCGTGCGCGGTCGCGGGAGGGGGCCTCACCCCCGAGCAGTGGGAGGAGGTCGTGCCGGAGCAGGAGTACGTCGCGGTCTGCCCCACCGACTGACTCGACCCCCCTCGCGCTCGCAAACCGTGGGTGGAGTGCGAATAAACCCTCCGTATACCGCCCTGTCGGAGCCTCCGCGCTGACCACCGGCACCGGAGCCTCGTCTCACCGGAGATCAGGTCCGGGGCCACTACCACCAGGAGGCCCAGAATGAGGGCTCACACCATCACCACCATGATCGTTGTCGGTGTCTGCGCACTGGCGATCCCGGCAAGCGCGAGCGCCAACCCGTCGCCGGACGTCAACTCCGGCTACGCCGCGCACACAACTGGCATCGGCTCGTCCGCCAGCGAGCCGACCTCACAGGGCGGCTCGGGCGGACCGGCGGACGTCAACTCCGGCTACGCCGCGCTGACCACGGGCATCGTTTCGTCTAGCGGCGAGCCCACGGTCGCCTCCGGCTCGCCGGCCAAGACGGCCGAGGGCCTCGACGGGGGGAGCGCCGCGGTGGGCGCGGGGGCCGTGATGGCTCTCGTCGCGCTCGGCGGTGCCGGGTTCCTCACGGTCCGCAGGCGCACGGCGGTGTCGCCTTCGGCCGCCTCGATCAGCTGAGGCCAACGATCCTCACTGGCGGTGGGCGCGGAGGAAAGAGGCGTGAGCCCGCCCACCTCCGCGCCCATTGCCGGCGATTAAGCAGCGGCCTCTCCCTTACGGATGAATGCGAGCACGTTCAACCGACGACGCTCGCTCCCGC
>JBBPIK010000160.1:0-1895 GCA_038040415.1 Actinomycetota bacterium | reverse complement strand
GTGTCGATCGCCCACAAGGGCGACATGCACTCGCTGCTGGACGGCATCCCGCTCGGCGAGATGAACACCTCGATGACGATCAACGCCACCGCGGCCTGGCTGCTCGCGCTCTATATGACCGCGGCCGAGGAGAACGGCGTGGACCGCCACGCGCTCACCGGCACCACCCAGAACGACATCATCAAGGAGTTCCTCTCGCGCGGCACCTACGCGTTCCCGCCCGAGCCGTCGATGCGGCTGATCGCGGACATGATCGCCTTCACCGTCGACGAGGTGCCCAGCTGGAACCCGATCAACATCTGCTCCTACCACCTCCAGGAGGCGGGGGCCACGCCGGTGCAGGAGATCGCCTTTGCGCTCTCCACCGCCGAGGCCGTGCTGGACGAGGTCCGCCCGCGCGTGGACGACGAGACCTTCCCGCGCGTGTTCGGCCGCATCTCGTTCTTCGTGAACGCCGGCATCCGCTTCATCGAGGAGCACGCCAAGCTGCGCGCGATGGGCCGGCTGTGGGAGCAGATCGGCCGCGAGCGCTACGGCGTGGAGGACCCCAAGTACCTGCGCATGCGCTACGGCGTGCAGGTGAACTCACTCGGGCTCACCGAGTCCCAGCCGGAGAACAACATCATCCGGATCGTGCTGGAGGCGCTGGCGGTCACCCTCGGCCGCGACGCCCGCGCCCGCGCCCTGCAGCTGCCCGCCTGGAACGAGGCGCTGGGGCTGCCGCGGCCGTGGGACCAGCAGTGGTCGCTGCGGATCCAGCAGATCCTGGCCCACGAGACCGACCTGCTCGACTATCCCGACATCTTCGAGGGCTCCGTGGTGATGGATGGCCTCGTCGATGAGCTCGTGGAGGGCGCTTCGGCAGAGATGGCCGTCGTCGCGGAGCACGGCGGCGCGGTCGAGGCGGTGCTCTACATGAAGACGCAGCTCGTGGAATCCCACCGCGCGCGGATGCAGAGGATCGAGAGCGGCGAGCAGAAGGTGGTGGGCCAGAACGCCTACACCGAGCACGAGCCCTCGCCGCTGGCGGAGGGTGAGGACGGCGGGATCCTCACCGTGGATCCTCGTGTCGAGCGGGAACAGATTGAGGCACTAAGGGAGTGGCGTTCGTCGCGGGACCAGTCCTCCGTCGACGAGGCATTGGCCTCGCTTCGTGAGGCCGCGGCCGATCCGTCGGTGAACATCATGGTCCCGACGCTGGCTGCAGCTCAGGCGGGAGCAAGTACGGGTGAATGGGCTGCTGCACTCCGAGAGGTATTCGGTGAGTACAGGGCGCCGACAGGTGTGGCCGATGCCGCCGCTGCTCCCGAGGATGCGTCACTGAATGAGTTGCGCGACCGCGTGGAGCGCGTTTCCGAGGTCCTGGGCCGGCGGATCAAGATCCTCGTCGGCAAGCCGGGCCTCGACGGCCACTCCAACGGAGCCGAGCAGATCGCAGTGCGCGCCCGCGACGCGGGGATGGACGTGGTCTACGAGGGCATCCGGCTGACGCCGTCGCGGATCGCGCGGACCGCCGTGGACGAGGGCGTGCACGTGGTCGGCCTGTCGATCCTCTCCGGCTCGCACGCGGAGCTGATCCCGAGCGTCCTGGCCGAGCTCCGCGACGCCGGCGCCGACGTGCCCGTGGTGGTCGGCGGAATCATCCCGCGCAACGACGAGCGCGCGCTGCTCGACGCGGGCGTGGCACGCGTCTACACGCCCAAGGACTTCGAGATCTCCCGGATCATGGGAGACATCGTGGATCTCGTGGCGGAGCGGTACGGCGTGGCCGCCGCGCCGGCTGCCTGAGGCCGGTCGAGCCGCAGCCTCGCCGGTTGCGCAAGCCGTCACCGCAATGGCACTAAGGGTGTGCTCGGCGGTGTTGATGCGTAACGCTCGCTGATCCACGATCGGTC
>JBBPIK010000105.1:0-5974 GCA_038040415.1 Actinomycetota bacterium | reverse complement strand
AGCTGCCGATGATCCTGTACCACGTGCAGACCAAGGAGCGCGACGAGCCGCGGCCACGTGCCGGAGTGCTGCGAACGCGTGAGTTCACCATGAAGGACTCGTACAGCTTCGACCGCGACGCCGAGGGCCTCGACCGCAGCTACGAGCTCCACATCCAAGCCTACGACCGGATCTTCGATCGCTGCGGCATCCGCACCTACCGGGTCGAGGCGGACGTCGGCATGATGGGCGGCTCGGCCGCCCACGAGTACCTGGCGCCGTGCGAGGCAGGGGAGAACGAGGTGGCGGTGGCGCCCGGGTACGCGGCGAACGTCGAGGTTGCCTCGGCCGCGCCGCAGCCCGTCGAGCTGCCTCCGCCCCTGGACGAGCCTCGGGAGGTGCCCACGCCCGGCCTGACCACGGTGGATGAAGTCTCCAGTGCCCTTGGCGTCCCCGCCGGGGCCGCACTGAAGGCGATCCCCGTTGTGGTCGAAGACCGCGGGTTCGTCCTCACGCTGGTCCGCGGCGATCACCGCCTCAACGAGATCAAGCTGCGGAACGTTCTCGGATCCGACTTTCGCCTCGCTCGCCCCGAGGAGATCGAGTCCGAGCTCGGGCCGCCCGGGTTCATCGGCCCCGTGGGCGCTCGGGTTCCGGTGCTCAAGGACGCTGCGATCCAGGGCGAGGGGTACTTCGCGGGAGCCAACAAACCGGATGCTCATCTGATCGGCGTCGCCCCGGGGCGGGACTTCCCGTTCGAGGAGCTCGACATCCGCTCGGTGGAGGCGGGGGACTTCGCACCCGGCGGGCAGCCGATCGAGATCGAGCCGGCGATCGAGGTGGGCCAGATCTTCAAGCTCGGCACCCGCTACTCGGAGCCGCTGGGCGCCAATTACCTCGACGAGCAGGGCAGCGAGCACCCGATCGTGATGGGCAGCTACGGGATCGGGCCGGCACGCACCGTCGCGGCGGCGATCGAACAGGGAGCCGACGAGCGCGGGATCGTCTGGCCTCGATCCATCGCCCCCTGGGACGTTCATCTGGTGGGGCTCGGCAAGGGCGGGGACGAGGTCAGCGAGGCGGCGGAGCGGATCCACCAGGAGCTCGAGGACGCGGGCCTCGAGATCGTCTACGACGACCGCGACGCCGGGCCGGGGGAGAAGCTCACGGACGCGGAGCTGCTGGGATGCCCGCTGCGAATCACCGTCGGTCGCAAGACGCTCGCCGAGGGAGCCGTGGAGGCACAGACGCGTCGCAGCGGTGCCGAGGAGCGCCTGCCGATCCCGGAGGCCGCCGCCCGTGCGCTCGAGCTGCTCGATGGCCTCGACTGAGGACCGTGCCCGCGCCGGTGGGGACCGGTCCACAAGGCGTCTCTTCGGCCTCGACCGCTCCGGCCCAAAGCCGAGGGAGACCCGGCAGGGCCAGCCGCTGCGGCCGCTGACGATTCCCAACCTGGTCGGCTACGTCAGGTTGGCGGGGATCCCCGTCTTCCTCTACCTGGCGCTCAGCTCGGACGATGGGCGAACGGCGGCGGCCTCCATCCTCTTCCTGGCGATCTCCACGGCCGACTATCTGGACGGATTCCTCGCCCGGGCCACCGGCCAGTACAGTCGCATGGGCGCCCTGCTCGACCCGGTCGTCGACCGCCTCACGGTCCTGGCGGGAATCGTCGTCACCTGGAAGTTCGAGCTGCTTCCGCGCTGGGCGCTGGCGGTGCTCGCCATCCGCGAGGTGATCACCCTGGTCCTCGCTCAGCTTGCGCTGCGCCGCGGGGTCGATCTGGAGATCAACTGGGTCGGACGATGGTCAGTGTGGTTGACCATGGGCGGGATCTTCCTGGCGCTGGCGACCGATGCCTGGATCGGCCCGGCGACGTTCCTGGTGGGCCTGGTCGGCTCGCTCCTCGCCTCGGCCCTGTACATAAAAGCCGGACTGCCACAAGCCCGTTCGAACTAGGGACGAAGTCCCGGTAGCTGCGTGGGGACCTGCCGGGTCAGGTCTCGAACCCACGCCCGCTGAAAACGGAGGCCGAAGGCCGAGGCTTTCGGCGGAGTGGTTCTTGCTTCCGGCGGAGTGGTTCTTGCTTTGCATGGCCTCAACCTCAACTTGACCTTTCGCTGACGCGCCTATAATCGCCGGGCGGCCAACGAGAAGAGGAGCGCATCGGTGGAGGAAACCTTTCCGGACGTCAGCGCGATGAGCGAGAAGGAGCTCAAGGACCTGATCAGCCAGCTCACTGATGATGAGCGAGAGCTGTCCTACCGGCGCCGGCTTCTGCACGGCAAGATCGACATCCTGCGCGCCGAGCTCGTCAACCGTCTCAGGGCCCGGCGGGAGGCCGGCGACGTGCTGATCACGGGCAAGGACGTGCAGCAGCTCACCGACATCCTCCTCGGCAAGGTTCCGGCGCCGCCCGAGGAGGAGGCCTAGGCGTGGCCCTGCACTGCTCCGAGTGCGGATTCGTCAATCCCGAGGGCGCCAACTACTGCCAGAAGTGCGGCGCCTACCTGGGCCGCCCCGAGGGCGAGGACGCCTCAACGATGGCCTACAAGGTCGGCGAGACGGGCGAGTACGAGCCGGTCGACGTGGAAGAGGAGGTCGACAGGGCCGGAGCGGCCCTGGTCGTCCGGTCCGGCGGCGGACGTGCCGGCGAGAGCTTCACCGTGGACCGCGATCGGATGAGCATCGGGCGCACGCCGGACGCCGCGGTCTTCCTCGATGACGTCACCGTGTCGCGCAACCACGCTCTGATCGTCCGCCGCGAGGATGGCCTTTACATCGACGACCTCGGCTCGCTCAACGGCACCTACGTGAACCGCCGCCGGATCGAGTCGCACAAGCTCGACGACGGCGACGAGATCCAAATCGGCAAATACAAGCTCAGCTACCTGGAGCGCTGACGATGGCGGTCGCGACCACCAGGGACGAGGGCAACACCGCACGTGCGGGCCGCGAGCGGGTGGGCGGCTCGGACAGCGGCTCGGCCTCGCGACCGCGCAAGGCGCTGACGATCGGCGCGGTGGCCAAGATCCTGAGTCAGGAGTTCGACGACATCTCGATCTCCAAGATCCGCTACCTGGAGGACCAGAAGCTGCTCTCGCCTCGCCGCACCCAGGGTGGCTATCGCCTCTACAGCCAAACCGACGTCGAGCGCCTGCGGGCGATCCTTCGCATGCAGCGCGACGAGTTCCTGCCCCTGCGGGTGATCCGCCAGGAGCTGGCCACTGGCGACTTCACGGGCTCGCGCCGCGGGAGCGACGCTGCGGCGACCAGGCGGGCAGGGTCCGTGGAGGCCCCTGTCTCGGTGCTCACCCCGGAGGAGCTGCTCGACCAAGCCGGTGTGTCGGACGGGCTCCTGCGCGAGCTCCAGGAGTTCGGCATCGTCCAACCCGACCGCCGTGACGGGAGATCGGTCTACGACGAAACCGACCTCGAGATCGTCCGGGCTGCCGCGGAGCTTTCGCGGTTCGGCGTCGCCGGACGCAACCTGCGCGTTTTCGTCAGCTCGGCCGACCGCGAGGCCGCGTTGCTGCAACAGCTCGTCGGCCCAGCGCTGCGGTCGCGCAGCCAGGCCCGCCGCAAGGAGGCGATCGAGAACCTGGAGAGCTTGGCGGCGGTTTGCGGGCACCTCAAGCATCTGCTCCTCGTCCGCGACCTCCGCCGCCTGAAGGGCTAGGGCGCTGCAAAAGCGTCGCCTGCGGTGTCCCTGATGCCACGGGTTTCACGAAAGCGGTTGATCGACGCGCCGCCGGATCGGGTCTGGGCGCTGGTCTCCGACCCTCACCACCTGCCGCGCTGGTGGCCGCGGACCTTGCGCGTGGAGGACGTGCGCCAGATGCCGGGCGGGCGCCGCAGCCGCTGGACGACGGTGCTCGGCACGGAGCGCGGCAGGGGCGTACGGGTCGACTACCGGTGCACGAGCGCCTCCCAAGGGGAGCGCTACGTGTGGGAGCAGGACATCGAGGGGACACCGTTTGAGAAGATCCTGCGCTCTGCGGCGCTCGAGATCCAGCTCAAGGGGCAGAACGGGAGCACGGTGGTCACGCTGGCCGGCAGCGAAAGGCTGCGCGGCCTCTCCCGGCTCGGGTCACTGATGATGCGGCGGGCAATCGGGCGGCGACTGAACGAGGCCCTGGACGGCATCGAACGAGCCCTGGTATGAGTGGAGGCGCAGCCGAGCATGCCGGCGGCCATGTGAAGTGGTGGGGGTGGGGGGACCCCGAGAAGAGCGTCGAGCTCGGCCCGGAAGCCGTGTCCATGCTCCGCTCCGAGCTCGGCGAGGCCGAGCCTGCGGAGCGCGTAGAGCTCGAGCAGGTCGTGTTGCCGGAACCGCGGCCCCTGCCCGCAGAAATCGCCGCCGCAGTGGGACCGGCAGCGGTGCTGCAGGGTCGTGAGCATCGGATAAGGCGGGCGGCCGGTCGTGGTTACCCGGACCTGGTCCGGCTCCGCTCGGGCAGGCTCGAGCACGCCCCCGACGCCGTCGTGCTGCCCGGAAGCGCCGCTGAGGTGGAGCGAGTGCTCGAGGTCTGCTCGCAAGAGGGCATCGCCGTGGTGCCGTTCGGCGGCGGCACAAGCGTCGTCGGCGGGGTCGAGCCGCTGCGAGGAGGCTTCGAGGGGCTGGTCTCACTGGACCTTCGCCGACTGCGTGACGTCCTTGTCGATCGAGGCTCCCTGACGGCGGCCCTGGGCCCTGGGCTCCGGGGTCCGGAAGCCGAGGAGGCCCTCAACGCGCAGGGGGTGACGCTGGGGCACTTCCCGCAGTCGTTCGAGTACGCGACGATCGGCGGCTTCGCCGCCACCCGCTCCGCCGGGCAGGCGTCGAGTGGCTATGGCCGCTTCGACGAACTGGTCACCTCGATCGGCCTCACTGCGCCTGCGGGCGATCTGCGAACGCTCGAGATCCCCCACAGCGCGGCCGGCCCAGCGCTGCGCGAGCTCATCGTCGGCTCCGAGGGTGCGCTGGGGGTGATCACGTCGGTGACCGCGCGGGTCAGGCCCCTTCCGGAGCGACGCCGCTATGAGGCCTGGATGGCGGCCGACTTCGCTTCTGGAGCCGAAGTGGTGCGCTCGCTGGCCCAGGCGGAGGCGCTGCCGGATGTGGTGCGGGTCTCCGACCAGACCGAGACGCGTTTCTCGCTGGGTCTGTCGGGTACGGCCGGGGCCAAGCGGGCCCTGCTCTCGAGCTACCTGCGGCTGCGGCGGCGGGCAGGGGGCTGCCTGATCGTCTGTGGCTGGGAGGGGGAGCCCGAGGCCGTAGAGCGGCGCCGCGCGCTTTCCGCCAGGGTTCTGCGCGCGGGTGGCGCCGCTGCCCTGGGCGGCGCGCCGGGCCGAGCCTGGGAACGGGGGCGCTACGAGGGGCCGTACCTGCGAGACGAGCTGCTCGACCTCGGCTACCTGGCCGAGACGCTCGAGACCGCCCACACCTGGAGTCGCCTGGGCCATCTCTACGACGAGGTCCGTGCCGCGATCGGCGCCGCGCTCGCCAACCAGGGCACGCCCGGGGTCGTCTTCTGCCACCTCTCGCATGCCTACCGGGACGGCGCCTCGCTCTACTTCACCTTCCTGGCTCGCGCCCGGCGGGGTGAAGAGATCGAGCAGTGGCGGATCGTCAAGGCGGCGGCCTGCGAGGCGATCGTCGAGGCGGGGGGCACGATCACCCACCACCACGCGGTGGGCCGCGATCACGTCCCGTACATGCCCGCCGAGGTGGGAGAGCTGGGGATCGAGGTCCTCCGAGCGGTCAAGGAGCGACTCGATCCTGCCGGGATCATGAATCCCGGCAAGCTGATTCCCTGAACGGGGGCTACCGGCAGGGCTTCCAGGGCCTGGCGTTGAGCGAGAAGTCGGCCGCCTTCTTGATCGAGCTGGTTCCCAGCGCCGCCGCTCGGTCGCAGAACCGGTCGCGCGTGATCCGGTACTCGACCTGGAACACGGCCTTGCCCGCCCGCGTGAAGGCCCGGTAGCCGGGTGCGGGGTTGGTGGTGCACTCGTGGTA
>JBBPIK010000024.1:0-35672 GCA_038040415.1 Actinomycetota bacterium | reverse complement strand
TAAGCGGGAAGCCAACCTCGAGATGAGCTCTCCCATCCCCTTGAGGGAGTAAGACGCCTGGTAGACCACCAGGTTGATAGGCCGGCTGTGTAAGCGCGGCAACGCGCTCAGCAGACCGGTACTAATGCGTCGAGGGCTTGACGGTTGTTTTTTACCCTTTTGGCCTGCGTGCAGTTTTCAAGCCCCGCCGGGACCGCCGCGGTCCCGAGCGATTTCGGTGGCCATAGCGAGGGGGAAACACCTCTTCCCATTCCGAACAGAGCCGTTAAGCCCCTCCGCGCCGATGGTACTTGGTGGGCAACTGCCTGGGAGAGTAGGTCGCCGCCGGCCTTGGTTGCCTGATGAGCCGCCCTCGAGGGCGGCTCATCTGCGTTCCGGGGAGTTCCCGGCGGGCCTCAGGCGCGGGCGCTCGTTGAGCGCCGTGCCCGGCAGGCGCCGCGGCGGGCCGAAGCGAACGCCTCCCATCCAGCCTCACGGCGAGAGAGGGGCGCGTGGCCGGGCCGTTCGCGCGGCCCGGCCGCGGGGATTGGCTCCAGGCCGTACTCGCCAAGCGTCGCGAAGTCGATCGCCAGATCGGCTGCGCTGAGCAGGCGGTGGCCGAGCGGTTGTCGCCTGTCGAACATGGGTGCGAGGCTAGGGATGGGGGCGGACGTACGTTCGCCCCTGCAACGGAACGTGCATTCCGTGCCCGAGCTCCTCACCGCCCGCGCCTCCCGAAGCTGTGCGCGGCCGGCGCGACGGCGGCGAGCTCCGCGGCGCGGGCATCCGAAGCCGACCGCTGGCCGCTCGCCGGCCTGCCGGTCTCCCGCTCCGCGGACGGCTCGATCTGTCTGACGTCCGCCCGCGGCTGGTCGGGAGTGGCGAGCGGGCGCACGGTCGAGGCGACCACGTTGACCACCCCGGCGCGACGCTCGAGCTTCCCGCCCACCTGCGCGAAGGAGGCTGTCCTCACCGCCAGGCGGTGGCGCGCATAGACGGGCGGCGGGACCACCACGTTGATCGTCCCCAGCTCGTCCTCGAGCAGCATGAAGACCACCCCGCGCGCGGTCGCGGGGCGCTGGCGGGCGACCACCATCCCGGCGACCTCCACCGGCCTGCCGTCCGAGATTCCCTCGAGGTCTGCGCTCGATGAAACCCCGTGCTCGAGGCTCGGCCGCAGCAGCGTCATCGGGTGCTCTGCAATCGCAATCCCCGTGGAGGCGTAGTCGGCGACCAGCCGCTCCCACGAGTCCAGCTCCCGCAGCGAAGGCGCCGCTGGAATGGGGAGGGGAAGGGAGAGCTGGACGGGCGTGGCTCTTCGCACCGCCGCCAACCGCCGCCCGCCCCGCGCCACGCCCAGCCGCCACAGGTCATCGCGCCGGCGCAGATCGTCGCGCCCGCCGATCGCCTCGCACGCCCCCGCCCACGCCAGCAGCTCGAGCCCCTCGCGCCCAACCCCGGACCGCGAGGCCAGGTCGGCGAGGCCCGCGTAGGGGCCGCCGCGCTCGCGCTCGTCGACCAGGGCGCGGGCATCTTCGGTGCGCAGGCCGGTTATGTAGCCCAGGCCGACGCGGACCGCCAGCTCGCCGCTCGCCGCGGGGTGGATCGAGCGACCAGCGACGAGCGACTCGACCGAGCACTCGACGGCGCTCCGATTGACGTCCGCCGCCAGCACCTCGATCCCACGACGCTGCGCTTCATGCACCAGCGCGTCGGGCGGGTAGAAGCCCATCGGCTGCTCGTTCAAGAGCGAGCAGAGGAACTCGGGGGCGTAGTGGACCCGCAGCCAGGTCGACTGGTAGGCGAGCAGGCCGAAGGCAACCGCGTGGGCCTTCGGAAACCCGAACCCGGAGAAGCCGCGAATCTGCTCGAAGACGCGCTCCGCCAACTCCCGTGTCGCCCCGCGCCCCCTCGCCCCGGCGATGAACTGATCGCGATAGGCGAGGATCGCCTTCTCGGAGCGCTTGCGGCTCATCGCCCGGCGCAGCCCCTCCGCCTCGCCGGCGCTGAACCCGGCAAGCGCCATCGCCACCTGAAGCACCTGCTCCTGAAAGACGATCGTCCCCAGCGTGTCGCGAAGGATCGGCTCCAGCGAGGGGTGGTCGTACGGCACGCGGAAAGAGGGATCCCTCCGCAGCCGCTCGCGGCGCTCCAGGTAAGGATGCACGGCGCCCCCCTGAATCGGCCCCGGGCGCACCAGCGCCACCTGGACCGTGAGGTCATCGAGGCTCTCCGGCTGCGTCCGCGGCAGCATCTGCATCTGCGCCCGGCTCTCGATCTGAAAGGTGCCGGTGGTGTCCGCCGCCCGGATCATCCGGTAGGTCTGCGGGTCGTCCATGGGGATCCGGGAGAGGTCGATCCCCTCACCACGCACGCGAGCGACCTCGTCGACCGTGCGCTCCACCGCCGACAGCATCCCCAGGCCCAGCAGATCGATCTTCAAGAAGCCGGCATCCGCGCACGAGTCCTTGTCCCACTGAACGAGCTGGCGCCCCTCCATCGCCGCCGGCTGGACGGGACAGATGTCGATCAGCGGGCTGGTGGAGATCACCATCCCGCCGGGGTGCTGAGAGGGATGGCGTGGGAGCCCCCACGCGTCGCGAGCCAGGCGGGCGAGGGCGCGCCAGCGCACCGACGCAGCTCGCTCGGCGCCGATCGCCACGCCCATGTCCGACTCCACGGAATCGGGGCGGTCGAACAGATCGACCGTCCGAGCCACTCGCTCGACCTCGCCGGCCGGCAGGCCGAGCGCCTTGCCGAAGTCGCGGGTGGCGCCGCTCGATCGATAGCAGGCGAATGCCGCAACCAGCGCCGAGCGCTCCTCGCCGTAGCGTTGATGGACGCGGGGAATCAGCTTCTCGCGAATGTCGCGCGGGAAGTCCAGATCGATGTCGGGCGCATCGGTGATCTCCTCGTTCAAGAAGCGCCCCAGGAACAGCCCGTTGCGCACCGGATCGACGTGCGAGAGCCCAGTCAGGTAGCAGACGATCGAGCTGACGCTGGAGCCGCGCCCGCGCCCCGGCGGCAACAGCGCTCGCGCGGAGTCCGGCCCCCGGACCTCGGCCGCCACCTCGCGGGCCAGCTCGAGGATGTCGAAGTGGAGCAGGAAGAACCCCGACAGCCGCAGGGAGCGGATCACCTCGAGCTCCTCCTCCAGCCGCCGCCGCGCCCGGCGCCGCTCGCGCCCGGCCGCGTACCGGTGATCCAGCCGGGCCCCGCAGATCTCGGCCAGCGTCCGGTCGGCGTCGGGATCCTCCGAGCCCGGGTACCGGTAGCCGAGGTCGCGGGTCAGGTCGAAGCCGAGCCGCTCGGCGATTCGGGCGCTCTCCGCGACGGCGTCGGGGTGCTCCGCGAAGCGGGCGGCCATCGTCGCCGGCGCGGCCAGATGGGCCGAGGCGTTTCCACGCCGCGCGGGCTCGGTCTCCTCGAGCGCCCCCCTCAGGCGCACGGCGACCAGCGCGTCCTGAAGCGGCGCTCGCGAGGGGTCGTGCATGTGGACGTCGCCGCTCGCCACGCACGGAACCCCGAGCCGCTCGGCCAGACCCTCCAGCCGGCGATTGCGCGCCCGGTCGTGGCGCCAGAACGGCCGCTGAAGCTCGACCCGGAAACGCCCGGGGCCGAAGGCGCCCACCAGCCGGCGCCCCAGCCTCTCCGCCGCCCGCGCCTCGGCAGCAGACGGCCGACCACTCGCGCGCTCGAACGCCCCCCCGAGCGCCCCCTCGCGAGCACACCCCGACAGGCAGACGAGCCCCTCGGCCCGCTGCTCCAGCGAGGTCAGCGGCAGGGCGGGGGGGAGGGGGTCTCGATCCGGACGGGGCCGCGTATCGCGATGCGCCTCGGTGATCAACCGGCACAAATTCCGCCACCCCGCCTGACTCTCGACCAGGAGCGTGAGGTGGAATGACCGTGCGCCATCGGTGACCGTGAGCTCACAGCCCACGATCGGGCGCACCCCGAATGCCTTGCACGCCTGCGCGAACTCCATCGCCCCCCAGACGCCGTCGTGATCGGTCAGGGCGAGGGCCGGATAGCCCAGCTCCGCCGCCCTTTGCGCCAGCTCCTCCGGCGCCGACGCCCCGTCGAGGAAGGAATAGGCGGAGTGGCAATGCAGCTCTACGTAGGGCGGCAGGCTCATGCTCTTTGGAGGAACCAGCGGCCACGTCCGGCTTCGCCGGACGACCGGTCGCCTTCGGCTCCCCGAGCCGGCTCGCAGAAGACCACCACGTTGCGGCCATCGGCGAGCACGAGCTCGAAGTAGCGGCGGCGAAGCGGCTTCGGCGTCCACCAGCCGTCCTCGACCAGCCACTCCTCCCGCACCCCGTCCACCGCCACCGACTCGACGGCGCTCGGCACCCCGTCGGGCCCTGCCTCCACCTCCACCGGCAGCGGCCAATACATGTGCCGCCGCTCGGTCACGAGGAGGCGTCGGTTGATGTAAACGGAGTCAGTACGGATCGACGCTCGGGCACACGCGATGCCGGGTCGACCTCGAGCACTCGCAGCACAGCGTCCTTTCCCGCGATCGCCCGTGCCTGGCGAACCGCCTCGGCGAGGCGCCTCCGCCTGTTCCCCTGCTCGGATCCGTCCAGCGTCGCCTGGTCGCTCGCGGGTGGCCCCATCTCGAGCGCTCGCAGGCTCAGCGAGGCGGCGGGGCCGGGAAGCTCCTCCAGCTTCGGGAGCAGCGCCAGGTGGAGGCGCACGGGGTCGGCGCTGGCTCGGCGCAGCGCTGCCACAGACCGCCAACTCCCACCCCCGGCCAGCCGCGCGCCAAGACGCAGGCGCCGCAGGCTCCGTCCGCTCCGCTCCGGGCGGGCGAGCAGGCGATCGACGAGCAGAGTCAACGCCCGCTCCAGTTGGGGGCCCGAGATGGCCTCGGGCAGCTCGAGCCGTTCCACCAGCTCCTCGTGTGCTCGACGCGGGCGCAGGGGCTGGTCGGCGCCACGCGCCATCCGCAGCGCCCTCAGCCCCACCTCGCCGAAGCGGTCGGCGATCGCCGCGTCTGGGAGCGCCGCGAGCTGGCCCAGCGTGCCCACCCCAAGCCGCTCGAGCTTCTCCGGCAGATCTACCCGCTCCCACTCGTCAGACAGCCGCGCCCGGAGCAGGCTCACCGGCAGGGGCGCGAGGAAGGCGCGCGTCATCGCACCAGTGACGATCACCGGCGTCCTGCGCGATCTCGCTTGGAGGGCGGCGGCGTAGGCGCAGAGCCGGGTCTGGCCCGCCCCGAGGCGAACGGACGGGCCGATCGCCTTCCGCACCCGCCGCAGGACCCCCTCCAGGCTTCCGCCCCACAGCCCCCGCAGGCCCGCAGCCTCGAAGAAGGCCTCGCCCGGGCGACCCGGCTCGACCGCGGCGCCGATCCCCTCCAGGCGTCCCAGCGCCTCCTCCCAGGCTGCCTCCGCGCGCTCGGGGTCCGGCGGCACCAGCGCCAGCTCGGGGCAGCGGGCGAGCGCCTCGCCGAGGCGCATCCCCGCGCGTACGCCGAACGCCTCGGCAGGCCCCGAGGTCTCCCCGACCACCTGCGGCCCGCCCGGCTCCGGTGCCAGCGCCAGCGGTCTGCTGACCAGCGCCCGCCGCTCTTCAAGGGTCGCCAAGAGGGCGAACCGGGGGATGAGCGTGCAAGCGATCATACGAACACATGTTCGTATCAGATCCGTAGGATGTCAAGGGCATCGCGTCAGCCGATTTGGTTGATTACGCGGGCACTTTCCTGATAGGGATATGGTGCGCGAGGGCCAACAGGACGGCCTCGGGAAATTCGAGAGAGGAGACTTCATGCGAAGGCTGTTTTCAGTCTTTGTCGTGCTGGCGGTTGCCGGTCTGTCGCTCGGTCTGACCGCCTGCGGCGGCGACGATGACGGGGGAGGGGGAGGTGGCGAGGCCACGCTCGACCTGACGATCGGCGACTCGGTGCCGCTCACCGGCGCCCTGAGCCCGTATGGCCCGCCGGGCCAGAAGGCGGCAGATGTCGCGGTCGCCCAGATCAACGCCGCCATCGACGACGTTGGCGCGGATCACACGGTCGAGATCATCCACGAGGACAACGAGACCCTCCCGACGCCGGCGGTCAACGTCGCGCGCAGCATGGTCGACGAGGGCGCTTCGTGCATCGCGGGCGCCTGGGCCTCGTCGGACACGATCCCGACGGCTCGCTCGGTCGCGATCCGCGAGGGCGTCCTCCAAATCTCGCCCTCGTCCACGAGCGACGAGATCACCGCCCTCGAGGACGACGGCTTGCTCAACCGGACCGCGCCGCCGGACAAGTACCAGGGCCCCACGCTCGCCGACGCAATCGAGAAGGACATCGGCGGAGCCGAGGGCAAGGTGGTCAACATCGGTGCTCGCAACGACTCCTACGGTGAAGGGCTCGCCGGCACGTTCAGCGACGCCTGGGAGGCCAAGGGCGGCCAGATCGGAGAGTCGGTCCTCTACGACCCGGAGCAGCCGAGCTACGACTCGGAAGCTCGGCAGATCGTTTCCGGGAACCCAGACACGATCGTGATCATCGACTTCCCGGAGACGTTTGCGAACGTCGGCCCCGCGCTGCTGCGGACCGGGGACTACGACCCGGCGAACGCCTGGGGAACCGACGGTCTGACGATTGGCCCGGTGAAGCCGCCGGAGATCGTTGCCGGTATGACGGCGACCGCTCCCGGCTCGCCCAACGCCGGCGCGGTGCCGGAGGCATTCGCGGACGTGTTCGCGGAGTCCGACCCGGCCGACGTGGAGCAGGCGATATTCGCGGCGCAGAACTTCGACGCCGTGATCCTCTGCTACCTGGCGGCTGTCGCCGCCGGTTCCACGGACGGTCAGGAGATGGCCGACCAGGTGCGCGACATCAGCGGCCCGCCAGGCGACAAGTACTCGTTCGAGGACCTGTCGGGTGCGATCGAGGCGCTCCAGAACGGCGACGACATCGACTACGAGGGAGCGGCCGGCGCGATCGACCTGGATGAAGCCGGCGACCCGACCTCGGGCGTCTACGACATCAACGAGTTCCAACCGAACGGCGAGCTCAAGGAGATCGACGAGGTGCCGGTGCCGGAGCTCTAGCGGCAACCTGATCACGCTGGGTTCCCCAGCGCGATCGACGATGTAGGCGACGGCCGGGGCTCACGCCCCGGCCGTTTCCTCAGGTCCGCTCGTCTTCGAGCGTTTCCCGCTCTACCTCCGGTCGATCCACGCGCGCCGTGCCGCCCAGGTAGAGCTCGGCCACCTTCGGGTCAGTGAGCAGCTCGTGTCCCGCCCCCTCGAAGCGGTTTGCGCCGAGGTCGAGCACGTACCCACGATCCGACATCGTGAGCGCGCGGCGGGCGTTCTGCTCGACCATTACGATCGTGACCCCATCACGGTTGATGTCCTCGATCTTCTCGAAGATCGCCTCGACGAACGCCGGTGCGAGGCCCGCCGAGGGCTCGTCGAGCAGGAGCACCCGAGGATCGGGCATCAGGGCGCGCGCCATCGCGACCATCTGGCGTTCCCCGCCGCTCATCGTTCCCGCCGCCTGCTGGCGGCGCTCGCCGAGTCGCGGAAAGAGCTCGTACATGCGGTCCATTTGCGCGCCGGTCCGCCCCCGGTCCAGGGAGCCCATCTCGAGGTTCTCCTCCACGGTCAGGCTTGGGAACACGTTGTCCAGCTGCGGCACGTAGCTCAGTCCCAGGCGCGTGATCGTGTGGGGCTTGTGACCCGTGATGTCCTCGCCGCCGAACACGACGCGGCCGCTGCGGGGACGCAGGAGACCGAAGATCGTCTTGACCAGAGTTGACTTACCGGCCCCATTGGGCCCGATGACCGTGGCGATCTCGCCATCGTGGACCTGGATCGAGACGCCGCTGAGGACGTCGACCTCCGAGACATACCCGGCAACGACGTCCTCGGTGACGAGCAGGGCGCCGTTGGCCTTGGCGTCGGCCATCACGCGTCCTCGGAGCGCTCGCCGGCCACCGCGCCGGTCCCCAGATAGGCGTCGATTACGGACTTGTCCTTGCGGACCTCGTGTGGCTCCCCCTCGGCGATCACGCGGCCCTCGGCCATCACGATCACCCGGTCGGAGTGGTTCATGACCACCTCCATGTCGTGCTCGATGAACAGGAACGTCACCCCCTCCTCGACCCGCAGCCGCTTCATGTGGTCGAGCAGGCGTCGCCCCAGGGTCGGGTTGATGCCCGCCATCGGCTCGTCCAGAAGCAGGAAGCGAGGCCTGGTCATCAGCGCTCGGGCCAGCTCCAGCAGCTTGCGCTGCCCACCCGAGAGGGTGCCTGCGTAGTCGCCGGCCAGCCGCTCCAGGTTGAAGATCTCGAGCAGCTCCATCGCCTGCTCGCGCACCTCAGCCTCCCGGCGGCGCACGGCCCCAGGGCTGAAGAGGACGTTGCGCAGGCGCTCGCCCGGCTGGTCGGGGGCCGCGAGCATCATGTTGTCGATCACCGGCATCCGAGAGAGGGCCTTCGTGATTTGAAAAGTTCGGACCATGCCCAGGCGCGCGATCACATATGGCGGGCGCCCCAGGACGCGCCTGCCCTCGAAGACGGCCTGGCCCCCGTCAGGCCTGTAGAAGCCGGTGATGACGTTGAAGAAGGTGGTCTTGCCCGCGCCGTTCGGCCCGATCAGGGCGGTGATCGAGCCGTGCGCGACGTCGAGCGTGGCTCCATCCACCGCCCGGATCCCGCCAAAGCGCTTGACCACGTCGCGCGCCTCGAAGATCGGCCCCCCGTTGCTGCCGGCTTGCGCGGTCGCCCCCGCGACTGGACCCTCAGTCACCGAGCACCATCTCGTCGCGCTTGCCGAAGATCCCCTGCGGCCGGAAGGCCATCAGCAGGATCAGCACCAGACCGACGATTGCGAAGCGCAGCGCAACCTGGTCGGACTCGTCTTGAAACACGTCGATGTAGCGGGTTGCCTCGAGCAGGGTCCAGAAGATCACCGAGCCGGCGAGAACCCCCCAGTAGCTGGCGAGCCCGCCCAGCACGAGCACCCCGTAGGCGAAGAAGGTCACCAGCGGCTCGAAGTCGATGGGGTGGAGGGTGGCCAGGTTGAGCGCCAGGATCCAACCCGCGATCGCGGCGATCGCGGCGGAGATGGCGAGCGACTGGAGCTTGTAGGCAACCGCGTTCTTCCCCAATGCCCTGGCGGCGTCCTCGTCCTCGCGCACGGCGCGAAGCACCCTTCCCCACGGACTGCGCTGCACGAACAGCAGGCCAAGGGTGACGACGAGCACCAGGGCCCAGGCGACGAGCAGCAGCGGGAAGAGGATCTCCGGGTCGCTCCAGCCGAGGTCCACCAACCATCCCTCGATCCTCTCGGAAAGGTCGAGCCAGGTGTCGTCGAAACAGACCGACTGGTCATCGCTGCAGAACAGCCCTTGGTTTCCCCCCGTCAGCCCGCGGGCGTTCTGGGCTATGAGGCGGATGATCTCGGCAAAGGCGAGGGTCGCGATCGCCAGGTAGTCGGTCCGCAGGCGCAGGGAGGGGAGGCCGACGATCAGGCCGAACGCCATCGTGATCAGGATCGAGAGCGGGAGCGAGAGCCAGAACGAGATGCCCGTGTCGATCGTCAGGATCGCCATGGCGTAGGCGCCGACCGCCATGAAGCCGGCCGCGCCGAAGTTGACGACCCCGGTGAAGCCCACGTTGAGCTGCAGCCCGAGCGCGACCAGCGCGTAGGTGGCGGCCAGCACACCGACACTGGTCCAGAACTCGATGCGGCCCAGGAATTCGAACGTGATCGCGACGGGAAGCGGGTCCATGGTCCTCAGATGTCTCTCGCCCGCCCGAAGATCCCCTGCGGCCTGACGATCAGCACGATGATCAGCGCCACGAACCCGGTCGACACCTTCCAGCGCGCCTCGATGAACAGGGTGGACCACTCGATGATCAGACCCAGGACGAGCCCGCCGGCCAGGGCGCCGAAGGCGTCGCCGATCCCACCGAGGATCACGGCGGCGAAGATCGGCAGCAGCAGCTCGAAGCCGAACTCGGGTCGCACCTCGGTGGTCGCCGCCGCCATCACGCCCGCCAGTCCGGCCAGGGCGCCGGCGAACAACCAGGTGTAGAGGATCACCCGGGAGGTGTCGACCCCGCTCGTCTCCGCCAGCTCCAGGTTGTCCGAAAGGGCGCGCATCCGCTTGCCCAGCAGCGTGTAGCGGAGCATCAGGCCGATTCCGACGATGACCACGATGCCGACGATCAGAACGACAAGCGACGTGCGCCCGATCCGCAGGCCGAAGACCTCCACCGTCTCGATCACGTTCACGTCGAGGAAGCGGATCTCGGTGGACCAGACGTACTGGAACAAGGCCCGGAGCAGGAAGGCGAGCCCGATCGACATCAGGAGAAGCTGGAGGAGGCCGGCGCCCCGCGCCCGCATCGGCCCCCACATCACCTTCTCGAAGAACACCCCGAGCAGCGCGGTCGTCGCCATCGCGAAGAAGATTCCGAGCACCAGCGGCATTCCCCAGGTGACGTTCACCACATAGGCCATGTAGGCGCCGAATGTGAGGAAGTCGCCGTGCGCGAAGTTGACCAGCTTGAGGATCCCGTAGACCAGCGTGAGGCCAACCGCGCCAAGCGCGTAGATCGCCCCGAGCGAGAGGCCGGTGAGGCCGGTCTGCGCGACGTCGTGCAGCCCCTTGACGACGATCATCGCCAGGACCATCGCGGCGAGGATCGCCGCCGCGATCAGCGCCGGGCGCCGGCGTGCCGTGTCCCGGATCTGGTCGGGGAGCGACCGCTCTCCGTTGGCGGCAAGCGTTCCGGCCTCCATACCCCGCCGCATCGTATGTCCTTTTCGCGGCCGCTCGGGCCACCAGCGGTGCGTTTCCTTGAGCGGCCCTAGCTGGTTTTCTTGCCTTGAGGCGCGACTATGCTGATCAGCCGTGGCTGACACCTGTACCCGGTGCGGAGAGGCCGTCGACGACGGCTTTCGGCTCTACGAGTTCCCTGGTGAGCGCCGGGCGTCGTTCTGCCGCCTCGAGCACGTGGTTCCCTGGGCGATCCAAGGGCCTCACTGGGAGGCTGGCGAGATGGCCGAGCCCGCCTCGGTTGGCGAGAGGCCGATCGGCTGCTCGCAGTGCGGCGAGGAGCTCGGCGAGGTCCATGTCCTGCTCGTCCGCCACCGCGGCGGGCATCGCGTGCCCGACGGCTTCTGCGGCGTGGACCACCTAGCGGACTGGGCGAAAGCAGGGGGCCGCTGGCAGTAGGACCGACTAGGGCCGCGAACTCGCCCCGGCCGCGAAGTCGAGGATCAGTCGGGACGTCCGGGCGGGCACCTCGACGTTCGGCGAGTGGCCGACGTCCGGGATGATCGTGATCCGCGCCCCCGGAACGTCGCCGTATGCCTCGGCGGCCGCAACGGGGTCGTCGTAGAGCTGGTCCTCTTCGCCGAAGATCACCAGCAGCGGCACGGCGGCGGTGCGGACTCGCTGGTCGAGGGGCAGCTCATCCCCGTAGTCATCCGACTCGACCGGAGAGCGGTCGTACGAGGTGTAGGTCATGGCCCTGTAGTCGTCGATGACCTGGCTCTCGAAGTCGCCGAGGTCGTAGCCGGGAGCGAAGGCCGATTCGTAGCCTTCCTTGATCGCGGAGTCGAAGGCGATCCGCCGCAGGGCCTGCCCGATCACCGGGATGAACGTGAGCCTGGCCAGGAACGGCAGCTCGCCGAAGCCGGGGGCAGGGGCGTCGTCGATGTTGACCAGCCGGTCGACCAGCTCGCTGGACTCGGCCGCGAGCGCGGTCGCCACGTCGAACCCCATCGAGTGGCCGACGACCACTGCACCCTGCACCCGCAGCCGGCCCAGGGCGAGGGCGACCAGGCGCGCCTGGTCCTCCATCGCGTAGCCGGTCTTCGGCTTCTCGGAGCCGCCGAAGCCGAGCAGGTCGATGCGGATCACGCGATGGCGCTTTGCCAGCAGCGGCACCATTTGGTCCCACCAGTGAAGCGACAGGCCGAAGCCGTGCAGCAGCACGATCGGCGGCCTGGCGGCGCTGCCTCGCTGGGCGACCCCGGTGACTTCGTGGGCGACCCGGCCGACCGTCGGCCCCTGTACGACCACCTGAACCGCACCGCCTGGGAGGTCCAGGATCCGCCCCCCGCTCACCGTCACCTCCGCGGCCTTCGTCTGCTGGTCGAGGACGATCGTGTTGACCGTGAGCAGGATCGCCAGCGCGACCAGGGCACCGATCAGGATCTTCCAGCCGCGTTTCACGTCGGCGATTGAGGACGCGCGGCGAGGCCGAGCTGATCAGCTCGCTCGGCCATGGCCTCGATCACGAAAGCGATGTGCTGGTCGAAGTCGACGCCGAGCTCCTCGGCCCCACGGCGCACCTGATCGCGGTCGACGCCGGCCGCGAACGAGGGCGCCTTGAGCTTCTTGCGAACGGACTTCGGCGTCATTCCCTCGATCCCGGTGGGCCGCACCAGAGCGCAGGCGGCGATGAAGCCCGACAGCTCGTCGACCGCGAACAGCGTCTTCGCGAGAGGCGTCTCGCGGGGCACTCCGAGAAACTCGGCGTGCCCGGCGACCGCGTCGATCACCGCCTCGGGATACCCGCGGGCCTCGAGCTCCTTGAGCGCGTGCCGGGGATGGCCCGTCTCCAGGTCGGGGTAGCGTTCGTAGTCCAGGTCGTGCACCAAGCCGGTGATCCCCCAAAGCGCTTCGTCCTCGCCGCCTTCGCGCGCGTAGGCGCGCATCGCGGCCTCGACCCCGAGCACGTGCTTTCGCAGCGAGTCGGAGCTGATCCACTCGCAGACCAGGTTCCAGGCGTCCTCGCGCGTCGGTTCAGGCATGGGCCGTTGTTACCCTAGCCACCAAGCCAATGGAGAAGCTGGTCATACAGGGAGGCGGTCCGCTCTCGGGCGAGATCGTCGCCGCCGGGAACAAGAACGCGGCCCTTCCGGAGATTGCCGCCTGCCTGCTCACCGAAGAGGAGGTCGTGCTCTCGAACGTGCCCCGGATCAGGGACACCGAGGCCCAGATCGCCCTGCTCGAGCGGCTCGGGGCGAAGGTCCAATGGAGCGGAGACAACGAGATCCGCCTCCAAGCCGACGGCGTGACCGACACCACGGTGGACGAGGGCCTGGCCGCCAGGATCCGCGCCTCGTTCCTGCTGGCCGGCCCGCTCCTGGCGCGCTTCGGCCAGGCGAGGATGCCGCCGCCCGGCGGCGACTTCATCGGCCGCCGGCGCCTCGACCCGCATCTCGACGCCTTCCGTGACATGGGCGCTCGGGTGGACGGCGAGCGCTGGATCGAGATCGACGCACCGAGCGGGGGCCTGAAGCCGTGCGCGCTGTTCATGGACGAGCCCTCGGTGATGGCCACCGAGAACGCGCTGATGGCGGCCGCCCTGACCCCGGGGCCCACCACGATCGGCAATGCCGCCTGCGAGCCGCACGTACAGGACCTCGCCCGCCTCCTGGTCAAGATGGGCGCGCAGATCGACGGCGTCGGTTCGAACGTGATGACAGTGCACGGGCGCGACAAGCTGGGCGGTACCGAACATCGGATCTGCGCGGACCACATCGAGGTCGCCAGCTTCATGGCCCTCGCCGCCGCGACCAAGGGCGAGCTGCGCATCCGCGATGCCGAGCCCGACGATCTGGTCGCGATCCGCCGCCAATTTCGTCGCCTGGGCCTGCAGTCGATGGTCGAGGGACAGGACGTCTTGGTGCCGCCGGAGCAGGCGCTGGAGGTGAAGACCGATCTCGGTGACGCGATCCCCAAGATCGAGGACGGCCCGTGGCCCGCCTTCCCGGCGGACCTCACCTCGATCGCGGTGGCACTCGCCACGCAGGCCCGCGGCACGGTGTTGATCTTCGAGAAGATGTTCGAGAACCGGCTGTTCTTCGTGGACAAGCTGGTCGCGATGGGCGCTCGGATCACGCTCTGCGATCCCCACAGGGCGATCGTCAGCGGTCCGAGCCGTCTTCACGGCGAGCGCGTTGACAGCCCTGACATCCGCGCCGGCATGGCGATGCTCATCGCGGCGCTGGCGGCGGACGGAACCTCGGAAATCGGCAACGTCGCCCAGATCGACCGCGGCTATGAACGCATCGAGCTGCGGCTGCGCGAGCTCGGCGCACGTATCGAGCGCGTTAGCGCCGAGCCGGTCCCAGCGTAGAACGGAACCACACCGCCGTCTCTACCGCGACTTCGTCGCTAGCCCATACCCTCCACCGTGATGACACATCGCATTCCCCCAGGCACGCGGGACGTGCTTCCCGACGAGATGCGGGAGCTGCGCCGCCTCGAGCAATCGCTGGCCGAGGCCTTCGAGCGGTTCGGGTACGGCGAGGTGGCGACCCCGACGATTGAGTACCACGAGGTGCTCGCGCGCGGCGACGACCGCGGCGCGCCCGCCGCGTACCGCTTCTTCGACGAGGGCGGGGAGCTGCTGGCCATGCGCTCCGACATGACGATCCCGATCGCCCGCCTGGCGGCGACGCGGTTCGGCAGCGCCGAGCCTCCGTTCAGGCTCTGCTACATCGGCAACGCCTACCGGGCGATCCGCCCGCAGCGAGGCCAGATGCGCGAGTTCGCCCAGGCCGGCGTGGAGCTGGTGGGGATGGAGGCGCCGGCGGGCACCGCCGAGGTGGTCGAGGTCCTGAGCGCGGCGCTGGATGCGGCCGGGCTGACGAGGGCGCTGATCGGCCTCGGTGACGCCGATCTCTACCGCCAGCTCCTCGACGAGCTCGGAGTCGCGAACGAACGCCGTGACCGCATCTTGGAGGTGCTTGCGACGCATGACCTCGTGGGGCTCGAGGCGGAGGTCGACGAGCTCGAGATCGGCGACGGCGAGCGCGAAACGCTTTTGCGGCTTCCGAGCTTGCGCGGCGGTCCCGAGGCGCTTGACCAAGCTCGCGAGCTCGGCGGCGAGGCGGTGGAACGAGCCACCCAGCGCCTTGCCGCCACCTACGAGGCTCTTGCTGCCCGGGGCGTTGCCGGACGCGTCAACGTGGATCTGGGCCTGCTCAGGGACCTCGGCTACTACACGGGCGCCATCCTCGAGGTCTACGACCCCGCGCTCGGGCACGTGCTCGGCGGCGGGGGGCGCTACGACGAGCTGATGGGGCGGTTCGGGCGACCGCTCCCGGCCGCGGGTTTCGCGCTCTACCTGGAGCGGCTGCACGTGGCCCAGGCGGAGGAGCAGCGAGTGGCGCAGGAGACGAGCTCATGAGGGTGACCGGGGTGGAAGCCACGCGGGCGCGTGCCGGAGGGCCGCTGAAGCTCGCCGTGCCGAGGGGGGCTCTGTTCGAAGGCACGCTCGACCTCCTCGACAGGATTGGCACGGACACCAGCGAGATGCGCGGAGAGTCGCGTTCGCTGGTCTTCGGGGCCGACGGCGGGTTGGTGCTGGTCACGATGCGTCCCTCGGACGTCCCCACCTACGTGGAGGCCGGCGCCGCCGATCTCGGCATCACCGGCAAAGACGTGTTGCTCGAGCAGCGAGATCGCGCCGTGTACGAGCTTCTCGACCTGCGCTACGGGGCCTGCCGGATGGTGCTGGCCGGCCGGAAGGGGGACCAGAGCCTGGGCGAGGCGGAGCGGCGCCTCGGCGTGATGCGAATCGCCACCAAGTACCCGCGCACGGCCGAGCGCTACTTCCTCCAGACGGGTCGCCAAGCCGAGGTGATCGAAGTCAAGGGGTCCGTGGAGCTGGCGCCAATCGTCGGGCTCGCCGACGGGATCGTCGATCTGGTCAACACAGGGAGGACGCTGACCGAGAACGAGCTCGAGGTGCGTGAGGAGATCGCCCGCTGCACGGCTCGGTTGGTGGCCAACCGCGTAGCCCACAAGTTGCGTGCAGCCGAGGTGGATGCGCTGGCCGAGCGGTTGCGGAAGGCGACGCTGGCATGAGGATCGAACGGGCGGAATGGGACGGAGTCGACGCGCCGGCGTTCGCGGGCCGGCTGCGAGCGTTGGCCCCCGCGCCCGACGAGGTGATGGCCGAGGTGGAGCGCATCGTGGACAGGGTTCGAAACGGCGGCGACGCCGGGCTGCGGGAGGTTGCCGAAGGCCTGGGTGAAGCGCCGGAGTCGCTCCGGGTCGACCCGGAGGCTGTGGCGGCGGCCCCTGGGCTGCTCGACCCAGAGGTGCGCGAGGCGATGCGCGTTGCGGGGCGCAACATCGAGGCGGTGGCACGCGCGGAGCTGGAAGCGCGGGCGCGCCCGGCGACGGCCGAGCTGCCTGAGGGCCAGCGGGTCGAGGTACGGGAGGAGCCCGTCGCCACCGCCGGCGTCTACGCGCCCGGGGGCAGGGCCGCCTATCCGTCGTCGGTGCTGATGTGCTGCATCCCTGCCCGCGTGGCCGGGGTGGCACGCATCTGCGTGGCGAGCCCGCCCGGTGCCGGGGGGCGGCCCAGCGCGGCGGTCTTGGCGGCCTGCGCGCTCGGGGGCGTGGACGAGGTTTACGCGATCGGCGGAGCCCAGGCGATAGCGGCCCTGGCATTCGGCACGGAGACGATCGACCCCGTCGACCTGATCGCCGGGCCCGGGAATACCTACGTGACCGAGGCCAAGCGACTGGTCTGGGGATGGGTCGGAATCGATGGCTTCGCCGGTCCCACCGAGCTGATGGTGGTCGCCGACGGCACGGCGAATCCGGAGTGGATCGCGCTCGACCTCTGCGCACAGGGTGAGCACGGCGATGACAGCCCCCTGATCGTGGCCTCGGCGGACCTGGCGCTCCTGGACCGGATCGCGGAGCTGGTCTCGGAGCTCGCACCGGATCGCCCCAGCGTTGCCGATGCGACCCTCGCCCTGGTCGCCACCCGGGGGCTCGAAACGGCGCTGACGCTGGCCGACGCGGTGGCACCCGAGCACCTGGAGCTCGCTTTCCAGGGAGCAGACGAGACGGCCGCCCGCGCGCGGATCGCCGGCTGCGTGTTCGTCGGGGCGGGCGGCGCAGCGGCGTTCGGCGACTACGCAGCCGGATCGAACCACGTCCTGCCGACCGGCGGCGCGGCGCGTTTCGGCGGCCCGCTGGGCCCGGGAACCTTTCGGCGCCGGACCTCGGTCGTCACCATGCCGAGCGCCTCCGCCGGCGCCCTCGCCACGCACGTGGGCGCCCTGGCGCGCGCCGAGGGCTTTCCCGTGCACGGCGAGTCCGCCGAGGCCCGAGGCCGGGGCTGATCCGCGAAGATTCCGAGTGCCTAGTTTGCAGGTGATTTTCAGCACACATTGAGCCAGACCAGATGAGCCGCAGAGCAGAGATCTCACGCAAGACCAGCGAGACCCAGGTCGAGCTGGCGCTCGACCTCGACGGGGGAGAGGTGTCCGCCTCGACCGGGGTGGGCTTTCTCGACCACATGCTCGAATTGCTGGGCCGCCACAGCCGGCTCGGGCTACGGGTGGAGGCGACCGGTGACCTGGAGACCGGCGCCCATCACACGGTTGAGGACGTCGGCATCGCGCTCGGGCAGGCGGTCGACCGGGCGCTGTACGACCGCGCCGGGATCCGCCGCTACGGGTACGCCGAGATCCCGATGGACGAGGCGCTCGGGATCTGCGCGATCGACGTCTCCGGGCGGCCGCTGTGCCTGTTCGAGGCCGACCTGCCGCCGATCTCGATCGCCGGCTTCGACGCCGAGCTGGCGGAGGAGTTCTTTCGCGCCGTCGCCACCAACGCCAAGCTCACCCTGCACGTCGGCACGCGCTATGGCTCCAATGCCCACCACATGATCGAGGCCTGCTTCAAGGCATTCGCCAGAGCCCTGCGCCAAGCAGTCGAGGTGGACCCGCTCGAAACCGGAGTCCCGTCCACCAAGGGGACCCTGACCTAGTGGGCCGTCCGGATGACTGAGATCGCGATCCTCGACTACGGGATGGGCAATCTGCGCTCGGTCGAAAAGGCGCTCGAGCGGGTCGGCGCCGAG
This sequence comes from Actinomycetota bacterium, assembly GCA_038040415.1. GTDB lineage: Bacteria > Actinomycetota > Thermoleophilia > Solirubrobacterales > 70-9 > AC-56. The sequence goes on along the minus strand of JBBPIK010000024.1, from coordinate 17,832 downwards.
GCCTCGATCACGAACGACCCCCGGGCGGTGCGCGCCGCGGACGGCGTCATCCTGCCGGGCGTCGGGGCCTTCCCGGCGGCGATGCGCCGGGTCCGCGAGCTGGAGCTCGACGCGCTGGTCGCCGAACGCCTGAGCGCGGGCGTACCCGTGCTGGGCATCTGCCTCGGCCTCCAGCTCTTGCTGGAGAGCTCCAGCGAGCAGGGCGGAGAAGAGGGGCTCGGCCTGATGCAGGGCGACGTGGGCGAGCTCGCCACCCGGGGGCTGAAGCTTCCGCACATCGGCTGGGAGCGGGTTCGCTGGGAGCGCTCCTCGGAGCTCACCGAGGGACTGGCGACGGAGACGCCGTTCTATTTCGTGCACTCGTTCGGGGTTCGTCCGTCCGACGGGGCCGACGTGCTCGGAACCGCGGAGTGGGGCGAGCGCTTCGTCTGCGCCGTCGCCCACCCGCCGCTCTACGGGGTCCAGTTCCACCCCGAGAAGTCGAGCGCCGCCGGCCTGCGCCTGCTGGCGAACTTCACCGAGACCTGCGCCTCCGTACCGGCTTAAGGTGCTCCTTTACCCCGCGATCGACATCCGGGGCGGGCACGCGGTTCGCCTGGAGCGCGGCGAGTATGGGCGCGAGACCGTCTATGACGCCGACCCGGCGGACGCCGCGCGCCGCTGGGTCGAGCAGGGGGCGAGCTTCCTCCACGTCGTGGACCTCGACGGCGCGCGCTCGGGCAAGCCGGACAACCTCGAGCACGTGAGGCGAGTTGTGGCCGAGGTGAGCGTCCCGATTCAGCTCGGGGGCGGGCTGCGCGACGCCGAGACCGTCGCCGAGGCGCTCACCGCCGGAGCCGAGCGGGTGGTCCTGGGAACGGCAACGCTCGCCCGGCCGGAGCTCGTCGAGGGGCTCGCCGTCGAACACGGAAAGCGGATCGTCGCGGGCGTTGACGCTCGCTCCGGACGAGTCGCGATCGAGGGCTGGGAGCGCGAGACGGGCGCGACGCCCGGCGGCTTGATCGCCGAGCTTGCCGGACGCGGCATTCGGCGCTTCGTCTACACACCCGTGGAGGTGGACGGGACGATGGAGGGGCCGGGCGTCGAGGGCCTTCGAGCCGCCGCCGCGGCGGCGGCAAAGGGGGGCGCTGAGCTCATCTACTCGGGCGGCGTCGGCTCGCTCGACCATCTGCGGGAGCTGGCCGGGCTGGGCCTGGACGGCCTCACCGGGGTGATCGTCGGGCGGGCGCTGTACGAGGGGCGCTTCACGGTCGCCGAGGGCATTGAGGCCCTGGGCGGCAGCGGATAGATTTTGGCCATGGCGGCGGCGAGCGCACTTGCGGGAGGTCTGCGGCGGATTTCATGGGCACGTGTCCTCTGGCTCGCCCAGCAGGCCGGCAAGCGAGGGAGCGCCGTCTGGCGCGCGCTCGGCGAGAAGGGTCGCAAGCGATTCGTCGACCTCGTCCGCAAGTCAAAGGGCAGGCCCGACAGGAACCTCAACCAGCGCGAGCGTGACGAGTTCCGGTCGCTGGCGTCAAAAGCGCTGAAAGCGGCTCGCAGTCCGAGCTCCGTCTAGCCGGCGTGATGCTCGCGGGCGAGGGTCTTCACCCGAGTTCGAAGGGCGCCCGGGTGGTCCTCTCCGGCCGTTGCACCTCAGCTTGGACTTCGCGGCCCGGCCGGTTAGGGTGCGGCAGCCAACTCGACGGGAGGATCTATGTCATCCAGCGCTGCGGATTCCGAGCTCAAGGCACGCCACCGGGCGATGTGGGCCTCAGGTGACTATCCCTCCATGGTGGAGACGTTCCTGCTGCCGCTGGGTCCCGGGCTGGTAGAGGCTTGCGGCATGGGACCGGGAATGAACGTCCTCGACGTCGCTGCCGGAACCGGCAATGCATCAATCCCCGCGGCGAAGACGGGCGCGAACGTAACCGCAAGCGATCTGACCCCGGAGTTGTTTGACGCTGGACGCCGGCGGGCTGAGACCGAGGGGGTCGAGCTCGAGTGGGTCGAAGCAGATGCTGAGAGTCTCCCCTTCGAGGACGAGTCGTACGACGTCGTCATGTCATCGATTGGGGCGATGTTCGCTCCCCACCACCAGGATGTCGCTGACGAGATGGTCCGGGTCTGCCGCCACGGTGGGACGATCGGGATGTTGAACTGGACGCCGGAAGGCATGATCGGAGCCCTCTTCAAGACGATGGGACCGTTCGCACCGCCGCCTCCGCCCGGCGCTCAGCCCCCGCCGCTCTGGGGTAGCGAGGAGCACGTCAAGCAACTCTTCGGAGGGCGCCTCGACTTCCGGACACTCGAGCGTGACGTCCTCGGAATCACGGCCTTCGAGCATCCCCGCGACTACGGGGAGCACTTCAAGGCGAAGTACGGGCCCACTATTGCGGCGCGCAACAACGCGAGTCTCGACGGACGGGAGGAAGAACTGGACGACGCGCTCGATCGTTTCTGCGACGAGTGGAATCTGGGTACCGGGGACGATGCTCGCTTCGAGCAGGAATATCTGGTCGTCGTCGGCACGCGGGCCTGACGCTCTCCCCTCACGCGAAAGCGGAAGCCCGCCAGAGTTGAGTGCCACGACTCTTGTAAGAATGACGTCATGTCGGTCTACCGCACACAGGCCCACATCGATGCGCCGCTGGATGAGGTCTGGGCGCTGGTTGGCAACCCCGCCACCTATCCGGACTGGTGGCCGGTCGCGGTTGAGATCCGGGGCGAGAGGTTTGAGGTCGGCGACCCGTTCACGCAGGTGGTGGGGGTCGCCGGGCGACGTTTGGAGTACAGCCGGATCATCGAGCGGCGGGAGGAGTTCAAGGAGCTGAAATGGCACTGCCCGACGACGGGCGGCTTCCAGCGTTGGCTTCTGACCGACGCCCAGGGCGGGACGTTCGTGGACATGGAGATGGGGATCGATCCGCCGGCGCTCCGATACGGACTATTCGACAAGACGGTCGGGCGCTGGGTCATCAAGCGCTGGGCAGAACAGGCCGTCGACGGCCTACGCCGGAGGCTGGCTTAGCTCGAATGGCCTAGCGCTCGCCCGACGCGGGCGCCGCCGGCCGCAAACCAATCGCGGTACCTGGGCTCAAGGGAGATCTTCATGGGCCGGCGCTACCGCCGTACGCCGTGCTCCGCCGCTGCTCGAGGGAGTTGTCCGTCCGCCGCGGACGGCAACCGGAAGGGAGAGTCCCCGCTCCTCTCCACTCCCAATTTATAGCGCTCCGGAGGCCCTCATGAAGCCCCGGGTCGTGCCGCATAATCGCCGGCCGAAGCGCCAAACCAACGGAATCGGAGAAGCGAAATGCGTGTGATGACCGAGCATGCGGTGGTGATCGCCGGAGGTGGTCCGACAGGGCTGATGTTGGCGGGCGAGTTGGCGTTGGCGGGCGTGGACGTTGCGATTGTCGAGCGGCGCGCCAGCCAGGACCTCGCCGGCTCGCGCGCAGGTGGTCTGCTCTCACGCACCATCGAGGTCCTCGATCAGCGCGGAATCGCCGATCGGTTCCTCTCCCAGGGACAGGAGGTCCAAGTCGCCGCGTTCGCCGGGACCCCCTTGGACATCAGCGACTTTCCCACCCGGCATCCCTACGGGCTCGGGTTGTGGCAGAACCACATCGAGCGCCTGCTCGCCGAATGGGTCGGCGAGCTGGCGGTGACGATCCACCGCGGACGCGAAGTGACCGGTATCGCCCAGGACGACACCGGCGTCGACGTCGAGTTGTCCGACGGCGAGCCGCTGCGGGCGCAGTACCTCGTCGGGTGCGACGGAGGACGCAGTTTGATCCGCAAGGCAGCCGGGATCGAGTTCCCCGGGTGGGATCCGACGACCAGCGCCCTGATCGCCGAGGTCGAGCTGGCCGAGGAGCCGCCGGAGTGGGGCATCCGCCAGGACGCCCTCGGCACTCATGCCCTCGGCAAGACGGAGTACGAGATCCGCGACGGCGAGGTGGTCTACAAGGATGGGGGGCCGGTGCGGGTCATGGTGACCGAACAGCACCCCGGACGCACCACCGAACCCACCCTGCGCGATCTCAGCGAGGCGCTGATCGCCGTCTACGGGACCGATTACGGGGTCCACAGTCCCACCTCGATCTCCTGGTTCACCGATATGACCCGGCAGGCCGCGGCCTACCGCGAGGGACGGGTCCTGCTGGCCGGCGACGCCGCACACGTGCATTCCCCTGTTGGTGGACAGGGCCTCCAGACCGGTGTGCAGGATGCGGTGAATCTGGGATGGAAGCTGGCCCAGGTGGTCAACCGGACATCCCCAGAAAGCCTCCTGGATACCTACCACGCCGAGCGACACCCGGTCGGCGCCCGCGTGCTGCGCAACACGATGGCGCTAGTCGCGCTTCGCCGCCCAGACGAACGCACGAAGGCCCTGCGCAACACCATTGCCGAGCTCGTCAGGATCGACGAGCCTCGCAGACGATTCGGCGCGATGATGTCCGGTCTGGACATTCATTACGACCTCGGCGAGGAACACCCGCTGCTCGGACGCCGCATGCCCGATCTCGACCTGGTCACCGCCGACGGCCCGCTGCGGGTCTTCACCCTGCTGCACGATGCCCGGCCGGTGCTCCTCAACCTCGGTGAGCCCGGCGGCTTCGACATCACTCCATGGGCCGATCGCGTTCAGTTGATCGACGCCGAATACGTTGGTCCGTGGGAGCTTCCGGCACTCGGGGCGGTCACTGCTCCCACGGCCGCGTTGATTCGGCCCGACGGATATGTGGCCTGGGTGGGAGACCTAACCCAACTGGGGCTCGCCGAGGCGCTAACCACCTGGTTCGGACCGCCGACTGCGGCGTAGCTCAGGTCACTTGACCGCGATACGCGCGGTTTGGTGCCCCTCGGCGTTGCACTCGGAGTTTCGCTCCCGCGTGGAACGAAAGCGCCCGCCAGTGCTCCTCCTCGCGCAAGGCAGGAGCGCGCTCAGGTCGCCGGCATCAGTCCGAGTTGGCCGAGCAGCTCGGCCTGATCGAAGTAGAGATGTTCCGAGGCCAGCTCGTCGCCGCGAACCTGGTAACTCGACATCCAGCGGAGGTCGACGTGCCGTCCCGTGGCCGCGACGTCCCCTGCCGGCGTGCGCATGACACCGGTGTGCGTGCCGATAAACCGGCCCTCGGCGGCGACGACGGATCCTTCGGCGAGAAGGCCCGACGTCTCAAGACGCCCGTCCGGAAACGCGTCCCAGAACACACCGAGGAAGCCCAGAACCTCCTCGCGGCCGTGCATCGACGCGTTCGGTGCGACGAAGTCGGCGTCGTCGCTCCACGGTTCGGCGTCCGCGTCCCGCACGTTGAACGCCTCGACATGCCGTTCGACGACGCGCTTGGGATCAGCCATCAGGTCATTCCTCCTATCGGTTGCCGTGCGCGGATACTCGCACTTTGCGACGGTCTTCTGACAATCGGTGGCGAGCGCCGCCCGGGCTTGCGCTTCCGCGTGAAAGCGGGAGTGCAGTCAGCTCGTGGCTCACGCCATCCCGGCGCTACCCTCGCAGCGTGGCTTTGAAGCGCGTCATCCCCTGTCTCGATGTTGACGAGGGCCGGGTGGTCAAGGGGACCAACTTCGTCGGCCTGCGCGACGCCGGCGACCCGGTGGAGCTGGCGGCTCGGTACGACGCCGAGGGGGCCGACGAGCTGGTCTTCCTCGACATCACGGCGTCGCACGAGCGGCGGGAGACGATCGTCGAGCTGGCGCGGCGAACCGCAGACAACGTGTTCATCCCGTTCGTGATCGGCGGCGGGATCCGTTCGCCGGACGACGCCCAGGCCGTGCTGGACGCGGGGGCCGACAAGGTCTCGGTCAACTCCGCCGCGCTGGCGCGACCGGAGCTGATCGGCGAGCTGGCTCAAGTCTTTGGCTCTCAGTGCGTGGTGATCGCCATCGATGCCAAGCGCCGCGATGGGGGGTGGGACGTCTACGTCAACGGCGGTCGCACACTCGTGGAGGGTCGCGAGGCAGTCGCCTGGGCCCGTGAGGCGACCGAGCGCGGGGCGGGGGAGGTTCTGCTGACGAGCATGGATCGCGACGGGACCACGGACGGCTACGACCTCGAGCTGACCCGCGCGGTGGCCGACGCGGTCGCGGTGCCGGTGATCGCATCCGGCGGCGCCGGGGAGCTCCGCCACCTGTCGGAGGGCATCGTCGAGGGCCGGGCCGACGCGGTGCTGTGCGCCTCGATCTTCCACTACGGCAAGCACACCGTGGGGGAGGCCAAGGAGCACCTCCGCGAGGCCGGCATTCCCGTCCGCTAGCTGCCGCTTCCGTTCTTGCCGCCCCCGCGACCCTTGCCGCCCTGCTTCGCGCCCTTGCGGGAGCTCGGCAGCGGCTCGAAGGCGCGGACCGTCGAGTACCCGGTGAGATAGATCTTCTCCCCGTCCGAGATCACCGGGTTGTACTCGCCCTGGTCGTGCGCGAAGACCTTCTTGCCGTTCCTGACCTTGTAGCCGAAGGTGCCCGTGTTCGGGCCAATCATCGAGACGTACACCGTCTCTCCGACCACGCTGGAGGACCCGAGCACGACCCCGCCGACCGGGTGCTCCCAGCGCACCTCTCCGGTGCGGGCATCGAGCGCGTAGAAGTGCTTGTCCTGTGAGCCGGCATAGACCGTGGGCGGCGAGTGCGGGGTGTCCGCGACGGCGGGCGAGGGGTAGACCTCGGCGCCGGTCGAGTGGCTCCAGGCGAGCTCGCCGGTCTTCTCCACGAAGCTGTAGATGCGCCCGTCGAGGCTGCCCAGGTAGACCCGCCCCCAAGCAACCGCCGGAGTGGAGTAGATGCCGCCGCCGCGCAGCAAGCCGCCGCCCTGCGTATGGGCCGTCCATCTGACGTTCCCGCTCGAGGCGTCGATCGCGAAGATCTCCCCCGCGTAGTTGCCGCCGAACACGGTGCCGTCGCTGTACGCCAAGCCGCCCTTCACGGGACCTGCAGTGGACACCGACCACCTGGTCTTGCCGGTCTTCTCGTCGAGGGCGAAGATGTCTCCCGACTCACAGCCGAAGATCACCTTGCCGCCGCGAACCAGCGGCGAGGACTCGCTGCGCCCTGGCAGCGGCTGGCGCCACAGCACCTTGCTGCCGTGCGCGTTCGGGCGAAGCGCCACCACCTGGTTCGGCTCGAGGCTGACCGCGAACAGCCGACCGCCCGAATAGGCGGGCGCGGACGCGTTCAGCGACCCGATCTTGCGCTTCCACTGGACCCGGCCCTTGTCGGTGCTCAGCGCGTAGAACGTTCCATCCTTGTCCATGAAGTAGATCCGGTCCTTGACCACGATCGGCTGGAACTCGAGCAGCTTGCCCGCCTGGAAGCTCCACTCCGAGGAGCGGAAGGGCGGGTTCAGGTCGTCGCTCGCCAGGTAGCGCGTGCGCGCGAGGTCGTGACCGTAGAGCGGCCAGTCGACCGTCTTGGCCGCGGCCGGCTGCTGCTTGTTGAAGGCGGCGTCGGGATTGGAGACGTCGCCGGGGCGCTTGGTGGTCAGGTATACGGCGAGGCCCAAACCGGCCAGCGCAACGGCAGCCCCGCCCGCCACAGCAAGCCTGCGCCGGGCGCTCCAGGAGCGCCAGATGTCGAGCACACGAGCCATCCGCGAAGCCCGTCATGGTAGGGAACGGGTCCGAAGGCCCCACAAACAGCCCGATGCCGCCCCCCCAAGCAAAGATCGAGCCGGAGCGGCTCGGGGAGCGCCTGGCGGCGCTTCCCGGGATCGAGCGCCTGCGTGAGGCCGCGACCCCCATCGCCGCCTACCTGGTCGGCGGCGCCGTGCGCGATCTCCTCCTTGGCCGCCAGCGGGCGGACATCGACGTCGCCGTCGAGGGCGGGGTGGGAGAGCTGGTTCGGCGGCTCGGTGGGGAGGCGCGGGCCCACGAGCGCTTCGACACCGCTTCCGTGCGCGTCGAGGGGCTCGACGTCGACCTGGCGGCGACGCGCAGCGAGACCTACGCTCGCCCTGGAGCGCTTCCCGACGTGCGCCCCGCGTCGCTGGCCGCCGACCTCTCGCGACGCGATTTCACCGTCAATGCGATGGCGGTGCCGCTGGCCGGCGATCCCGAGCTGATCGATCCCCACGGGGGCCTGGAGGACCTGCGCCGGGGCGAGCTGCGAGTGCTGTACCCGGGCTCGTTCCAGGACGACCCGACGCGCGCCCTGCGAGCCGCACGCTACGCGGCGCGCTACGGGTTCGCGTTGGAGGGCGCCACCGCTGATCTGATCCGGCACGCCGACCTCTCCACCGTGTCGCGCGACCGGACGGAGGCCGAGCTGCGAAAGCTGGCCGCGGAGCCGGAGGCGCGCAGGGCGTTCGAGCTGCTGCGCGAATGGGGTCTGCTCGAGCTTGGGCCCGAAGCGCTGGATCTGGCGGCCGCGGTCGGCGAGCTGACGGCAGCGGAGCCGTGGCGTCAGGTGGCTCCTCGCGCGGAGGCGGTGCTGGCGGCGGCGCTGGGCCACGGGGTGTCCGAGGCGCGTGAGCTCGCCTCGGCTGAGCCCGCGCGCCCCTCCGAAGCCGTCGAGCGCGCCCGCGGCCACACCGGGGTGGAGCTTGCGCTGGCCAGGGCACTCGGCGCCGAGTGGCTTGATCGCTACGTCCTCGAGTGGCGGGGGGTTCGGCTCGAGATCGGCGGCAGCGACCTGATCGCGGAGGGGGTCGCGGAGGGCCCTGCGGTGGGACGCGGCCTGCGGGAGGCTCTGCGCGCCAAACTCGACGGGGAGGTGGATGGCAGGGGGGAGGAGCTTCGAGCGGCGCTTGCCGCGGCGCGCGAGAATGTTCCATAGGAGGAGGCCCGGCGTCACTCCCGGCTGGCCAGGCCACCTTCGCCCCAATGACCGATCCGTTCTACGACGAGCCCAGCTACCTCACGGAGCTCCCTGACGATCTGAAGCTGAAGCGCGCCGCAGCCGCGCGCCGCCGGCGCTGGCGCCGCCGGCTCGCGCTCGGGGCCATGATCGCGGTCGCGGGGGCGGTCGTGGCGCTGGTGGCGACCAGCCTGGGAGGGGAGGACAGCTCCTCCCAGCCCACGACGACGGATGCGCAGCAGACGGAGCCTCAGGAGACGACGCCGAACGCGGCGGTCGCAGCCTACCCGGCGGGCTGGGAGCCGCATCCCGGGCCGGTGCCGGTCCTGGACTACAACGCGATCGAAACCCCGACCGCCGCCGAGCCCTTCCCGGAGCTGTTCGTCGAGCCCCAGGACTTCGAGGACCAGATGCAGTGGCTCGACGAGGAGGGATTCGAGGCGGTGACGCTCGATCAGGTTGAGGAGGCCTGGTACGAGAAGGGGCGGCTGCCGGCAAAGCCGGTCGTGGTCAGCTTCGACGACGGCTACCCGAGCCAGTACTCAAGCGGCTTCGCGGCACTGGAGAAACGCGACTGGCCGGCTGTGCTGAACCTCGTTGCCCGCGGCTCGGAGCTGCCCGACGCCGAGGTCGAGAAGATGCTCGACGCCGGCTGGGAGCTGGCCTCGAAGGCCACCACCGATGTTGACCTGACGACGCTCGACTCGACCACGCTGGAGCAAGAGGTGGCGGGCTCGCGGCGGATCCTGCGGCGACGCTTCGATGTTCCCGTGAACAACTTCTGCTATCCGCTCGGCCGCTACAGCACCACCGTGATCTCGGCCGTTCACAGGGCGGGCTACGCGGGCGCCCAGACCCAGATCGCAGGGGTCGCGGACGCGTCGACTCCCTACATCATCGATCGAATCCCGATCCTCCTCTCGGACGGGCTCGAGGGCTTCGTCTCGAAGCTCCAGTCGGCCGGGGCGGTCTAGAGGGAGACTGACGGTTTGCGCTGGTGCGAGCGAGACGGAGTCAGGTGGCTGGCGGCCGATCTGCCGAGCGTCGGTGCCGCGAATGGCGGAGCACGAGCGGCGTTCAGCACTCGCCTCGGCGGCGTCAGCGAGGGCCCGTTCGCCAGCCTCAACCTGGGGCGGTTGACTGGGGATCTGCCCGACGCGGTGCGCGAGAACCGCCACCGCCTGGCCGCCGCGATCGAGATCGATCCGGAGCTGGTCTTGATCGGCAGGCAGGTGCATGGCGCCGAGGTGGTCCGCCACACCCGTCCCCCCGAGCCCCGGGTGTTTGCGAATCCGGCCCCGGGACTGCCCGAGGCCGACGGCCAGGCAACGGCACGGCGCGACCTGGCGCCGCTCGTTCTCGTCGCCGACTGCCTGCCGGTGGCGCTCGCGGGGCCCGCAGGCGTCGCGATGATCCACTGCGGCTGGCGCGGCCTAGCGGCCGGGATCGTCGAGCGCGGCGTCGACGAGGTCGAGGCGGAGGCAGCGGCGGTCGGTCCCGGGATCGGCCCGTGCTGCTACGAGGTGGGCGACGAAGTCCTGGTCGCCTTCGAGCGGTTGGGACTGGACGTCGCAGAGGGCCGGATGCTCGACCTGCGCCGAGCAGCCCGGGGCCTCCTCGAGCGCGCCGGCGTCGAGGCCGTGGAGGTCTCCGAGGAGTGCACGAGCTGCCAGCCCGAGCTCCTCTTTTCGCACCGCCGCGACGGCGAGCGAACCGGCCGCCAGGCCGGCCTCGTCTGGGCTAGCGACGAAGTCGCGGTGCAGGCGGCTAAACCTGCCGCCACGCAGGCGCCCAAACCCGCAGCCCCCGGAGGCGAAGCCGAGGAGGCTGCGGAGTGATGCTTGAAGCTTCCGGCGGAGTTATTCCGGAGGAGTCGGCGGAATGATCCTGGATGCGAAGCGGATCCGCGCCAACCTGGAGCGGGTCCGCGAGCGAGCGGGTCCGGGGATGGAGATCCTCGCGGCGACCAAGTACGTGCAGCCCGACGAGATGGGGGCCCTGGCCGAGGCCGGAGTGACGCTGGTCGGCGAGAACCGGCTTCAGGACCTGGAAGCGAAGCGTGAGCGCTGGGGCGATGCCTTCGCCTGGGACTTCATCGGCAACCTTCAGAGCCGCAAGGTGAAGGGAATCCTTCCCCTGGTCAGGCTGATCCACTCGGTGGCCACTGATTCCGTCCTTGCCCAGCTCGACCTCCATGGCGACCCCGGGACGGACGTCCTGGTGGAGGTGAACGTCGCCGGCGAGGACAGCAAGGGAGGGATCCGGCCGGCCGAGCTGGGTGAGTTCATCGGCCGCTGCCCCGTGCGGGTAGCCGGGCTGATGACCATGCCGCCCTTCAGCACCGAGCCGGAGGCCTCCCGGCCCGCCTTTGCACGCCTCGCCGAGCTGGCCGCCGAGCACGGGCTCGACCGGCTCTCGATGGGCACCAGCCAGGACTGGGAGGTGGCGGTCGAGGAAGGGGCTACGATCCTTCGCCTGGGCACGGTGCTGTACGGGTAGAGAAAGCCAACCGTGGCTCCAACGGGGCGTTTCGCCTCTGGAGTCGTCACAATCCGTAGAGGAAACGTCCCCCTAGAAGCGAACTTTCGCTGAGCGATGGCCTTTCGCGACACATGGCACCGTGCACTCGTTTATTTCGGGCTGGCCGAGGACCCCGAGTACCAGGAGCCCGACCAGTACGAGCCCGACACGGGAACCCACGGCGAGTACTACGAACGACCCGCGACGCGCTCCGGGACGGTCAGCCCGCTCCGCAACCGGCGTCGAGGACGGGACGAGATCGACGACATCTTCGCCGACGACGAGCCGGTGGGCGGGGACCGCACGCGCATGCTGCGGCCAGTGGGCGGCAACGGGGGCGCCGACGTACGTGTCCACCTGGTCACGCCGTACAGCTTCAACGACGCCCAGGAGGTCGCCGACAAGTTCAAGCAGGCGGTTCCGGTGATCCTCAACCTGCAGACCACCGAGGCCGAGCTGGCCAAGCGACTGATCGACTTCACCTCGGGCCTCACCTACGCGCTCGAGGGCGGCATGCAGAAGATCGCCGAAAAGACCTTCCTGCTGACGCCCCGCAACGTAGAGGTCTCCGCCGAGGAGAAGGCTCGCCTGATCGAGAAGGGCTTCTTCAACCAGTCCTAGGAATATCGCCGCCGGCTCCTCGCCTACGGCTGCGAGGGAGCCGAAGGCGACCGGTCATCCGGCGAAGCCGGATGCGGCGGGTTTGGGCGCCGTCCGTGTGGACCCGGGCAACTCGTATCTACCGGAACTTCGTTCCTAGCCCGGGCCACATACCCTTGGCCGCATGAAGGTTGGGTTCGCGGGTGCCGGAAACATGGCCGCAGCCATGGCGCGCGGCTGGGCCGCCGGCGACGGCGGCCCAGAGGTGATGCTGTTCTGCGATCTGGAGGCGGAGCGCGCCAGCGCCCTCGCTGCGGAGGTGGGAGGCCAGACACGCGCAGGGCTGTCAGAGCTTGCAGCCGACTCGGACGTGGTCGTCCTCGCCGTCAAGCCCGCCGCGCTCGATGAGGTCGCCACGGAGCTGGGCGGCGGGCTGCCGGCGCTGGTCTCGGTGCTCGCGGCGACCCCGACCGAGCGGATCGTCGAGGCGTTCCCCGGAGTGCCCTCGTTGCGCGTGATGCCCAACCAGCCCGTAGAGGTCCGCCAAGGGGTGCTTTGCCACGCGACGCCGCAGGCGATGCCACCTGAGCTCGAGCGGAGCCTTCTCGCCCTGCTGGGGCTGCTCGGCAGGCTTGTCCGGCTCGAGGAGGGGCAGATCGACGCCGCGATGGCGATCATGTCCAGCTCGCCGGCCTACATCGCGCTGGTCGCCGAGGCCCTCGCTCGGGGCGGGGAACGGGAGGGCTTGGACCCCAGACTTGCCGGCGAGCTCGTCGCCGGCACGCTGGCCGGCACCGCGGCGCTGCTCCTGAAGCGCGACCCGGCCACCATTCGCAACGCGGTTGCGTCCCCGGGCGGGGCGACCGAAGCGGGGCTGGCCCAGCTCGAGGGCGTAGTGGAGGATGCCTTCGTGAATGCCGTCAATGCCTCCCTGGAGCGGGTCCGGTGATCCTGCTGCCGGCGATCACCCGCGACGACGTCGCCGACTACGTCGGGGCCCTTTTCCTGGTCTACCTGATCCTGATCTTCATCCGCGTGCTCCTGAGCTGGATCCCGCGCATGCCCTACAACCGCTACCTGCGCGCCGCGGTCGGCTTCGTCGAGGAGGTCACCAATCCCTACCTGAACGTCTTTCGGCGCTTCCTGCCGCCGATCGGCGGTGGTGGCTTCGCCCTCGACCTGAGCCCGATCGTGGCGATCATCCTGCTGCTGATCGCGCAAGGCCTGGTGGTCGGGCTGATTCGCGGTTGAGCTCACCGCAGGCGAGTGAGGCGATCGCCGCCTGGCGCGGGGCGCTTGCCTGCTGCGGCGCGGTCGTCCTCGTGGACCAAGCGGCCAAAGCGATCGTCGTTGCCTCCATCGCCGTCGGCCAGCGGGAGAGCATCGCCCTGGGCCTTGACCTCACCAACACCACCAACCGGGGGCTGGCTTTCGGCATCGGCCAGGGGCAGGGGTTCGTGCTCGCGGTGACGATTGTCGCCCTGGCGTTCGTGCTCGTTTGGTTCGCACTCGATCCGCAGCGGCCGGGCCTGTGGGTCTCCGTCGGGCTGCTGGCCGGCGGAGCGCTCGGCAATCTCGCTGACCGGGTGCGCGCCGGTGCCGTGACCGATTTCATCGACTTCCCGCTGTGGCCGGCCTTCAACCTCGCCGACGTGGCGATCACCTTGGGAGCGGTGGGGTTGGTGCTCTCGTCGCTGGGGTCGGCCGGACAGGGCGACCGACCGGCGGGGCCCGGGTCTGCGTGAGCCTCGAGCCGCGCATCGTCCACGCCGACGAGTGGCTGGCGGTGATCGAGAAGCCGCCCGGCCTGGTCGTCCACGGGGCTCCAGGACATCGGGGGCCGACCCTGGTCGGCTTCCTGGGAGATCTGCTGGCTGGGGGCGATGATTCGCAGCGGCCCGGGATCGTCCATCGCCTGGACAAGGACACCTCCGGGCTCATGGTCGTCGCGCGCGGGGACGAGGCCCACCGCAGGCTCGCCCAGCAGATCAAGGCGCGGGCAGTGCGCCGCACCTATCGGGCGCTGGTCGAGGGCCATCCCCGCTCGCGGACGGGAACGATCGATGCCCCCCTGGGACGCGACTACCGCGCACCCGAGCGCCGGGCGGTCGGCGGCCGTACGCCGCGCCAGGCCCGCACCCACTTCGAGGTTCTCGAGCTGCTGGCGGTGGACGCCCTGGTCGAGGTGCGCTTGGAGACCGGCCGCACGCATCAGATCCGGGCCCACTTCGCCGCGATCGGGCACCCGGTGGCGGGTGATCCACGCTACGGGCATGCCGGCCGCCACGACCTCGCTCGTCAGTTCCTGCACAGCGCCGAGCTGGGCTTCCGGCACCCGTTCACCGAGGAGGAGCTGGCGTGGGAGTCGCAGCTGCCGGCCGATCTCCGCGAGGCGCTGGCGCTGGCGCGCGTCTAAACTGCGCCGCCAACCCGTAAGCGACCCCTGGAGGAAGGCTCGGGACCCTGCCCGGCACGTGACAGCCGGGTCCCCGCGGCGCCACCAGGAGACTGAACCAACCGAGACAAGGGAGCCTCATGTCCGAGCCTGGAACCAAGGAGCTGCTGGAGGCCGGCCTCCATTTCGGCCACCAGACGCGGCGGTGGGACCCGCGCATGCGCCCGTACATATTCGGGGAGCGCGACGGGATCCACATCATCGACCTGCTCCAGACCGAGCATCTGCTTGCCGAGGCGCGCAGGTTTGCCGCCGGCGTGGCCAGCAAGGGTGGGGCCGTCCTCTTCGTGGGCACCAAGAAGCAGGCCCGCGACGCGATCAAGGAATGGGCCGAGCGCTGCGAGATGCCGTACGTCAACCAGCGGTGGCTCGGCGGGCTGTTGACCAATTTCCACACGATGTCGGCTCGGATCGAGCGCCTGCACGAGCTCACCGACCTCCGCGAGGAGGGCCAGCTTGACCTGCTGCCGACCAAGGAGCGCATGACACGCGAGAAGGAGCTCGAGAAGCTCGAATACAACCTCGGCGGGGTGCGCGGGATGAACCGCCTGCCCCAGGCGGTGCTGATCATCGATCTGAAGACGGAGGCGATCGGGGTGCGCGAGGCCGAGCGGCTGCGAATTCCGATCATCGGCCTGGTGGACTCGAACGTCGACCCGGTGTCGATCGACTATCCGGTCCCCGGGAACGACGACTCAATCCGCTCCTGCGAGCTGGTGATCCGGACGATCGGCGAGGCTGTCTACGAGGCCGCGCAGGGCTGGCGCAAGGCAGAGGCCGAGCGACAGGCCGAGGAGGAGAACCGCCGGCGCCTCCAGGAGGAAGAGCGCCAACGCGCCGAGGCCGAGGAGCGCGCCCGCAAGGAGGCACAGGAGGCACAGGCCGCCGCCGCCGCGACCGGGGGGGAGGCCGAGGCGACCCCCAAGCAGGCGGGAGAGGAAGCAAAGGCGTGAACGACGCGACGGCGGTCTCCGCGGCCGACGTCAAGGAGCTCCGGGAGCGAACCGGGGCTCCGATCATGGACTGCAAGGCCGCCCTCGCCGAGGCGAATGGCGACGCGGAGAAAGCGATTGGGATCCTCCGGGTCAGGGGGCAGGCGTCGGCGGCCAAGCGAAGCGGCCGGGCGACCAGCGAGGGCATCGTGGCCTCGTACATCCACGCGACCGGCAGGGTGGGCGTGCTGGTCGAGGTCCAGTGCGAGACCGACTTCGTGGCCCGCAGCGAAGACTTTCAGGAGTTCGCCCGCGAGGTCGCGATCCACATCGCCGGCGCCCCCTCGCCGCCCGACTACGTGTCGGCCGAGGAGATCCCCGGCGAGGCGCGCGACGCCGAGCGCTCCTTGTTCGACGCGAAGGCGCGCGAGGAGGGAAAGCCCGACGAGGTGATTGCCAAGATCGTCGACGGGCAGCTGGCCAAGTGGGCGAAGGAGGTGGCGCTGCTCGAACAGGAGCACGTGCGCTCCGACCGCTACGAGGGCAGGACGATCGAGGATCTGCGCGCCGAGCTGGCGGCGAAGACCGGCGAGAACGTGCGCGTCGCCCGGTTCGCCCGGTTCGCCGTTGGCGAGTAATGACCGAGCCAAGCTTTAAGCGCGTTCTCCTGAAGATCTCGGGCGAGGCCCTGATGGGCTCGCTCGATTACGGAACCGACGCGGACCGCGTGGAGCAGATCGCGATCCAGATCCACGAGGTCTCGGGCCGGGGGGTCGAGATGGCGCTCGTCGTGGGCGCCGGGAACATCTACCGCGGCCTCCAGGGGGCGGCCCGCGGCATGGACCGGGCGACCGCCGACTACATGGGGATGCTCGCCACGGTGCTCAACGCGCTCACCCTTCAGGACGCGCTCGAGAAGCGGGGCGCCCACACTCGGGTGCTGTCGGCGATCCAGGTCACCGAGGTTGCGGAGCCCTATATCCGTCGTCGGGCGATCCGACACCTCGAGAAGGGCAGGATCGTGATCTTTGCGGCGGGCACCGGGAACCCGTTCTTCACCACCGACACCGCCGCTGCGCTGCGCGCCCTGGAGATCCACGCGGAGGCGATCCTGATGGCCAAGCACGGCGTCGAGGGCGTTTACGACGCGGATCCCTCGGAGGTCCCGGACGCAAAGTTGCTGCCCGAGATCAGCCATCGCCAAGCGATCGAGCGGGAGTTGCGGGTGATGGACTCGACCGCGCTGACGCTGTGCATGGACAACGCGCTGCCGATCTACGTCTTCAACATGGCGGACGAGCGCAACATAGATAGGATCGTCCGCGGGGAGCGTGTCGGCACCCTGGTCTCGTCCGACGGCGCCCTGAGGTGGGTCGCAAGCGAGGAGGAGGCCCGAGGGAATAGATGAGCGAGTTCACCGACGAGCTGCTCTCCGACGCCAAGGAACGGATGGCCAAGTCGGTTGAGGCCTGCCGCCACGAGCTCGCCACGGTGCGCACCGGTCGCGCCTCGCCGCACCTGCTCGACCGCGTGGTGGTCGACTACTACGGGACGGAGACGCCGCTGCGCCAGCTCTCCCAGATCGCCGCCACGGACGCCCGGCTGCTCACCCTGACCCCGTACGACAAGAACGCGATCAAGGCGATCGATAAGGCGATCCTCGAGTCCGACCTCGGGCTGACCCCGTCCAACGACGGCAACGTCATCCGCCTCCAGATCCCCGAGCTCAACGAGGAGCGACGCCGCGACCTGGTGAAGGTGGTCCACAACGTGGCCGAGGAGAGCCGGGTGGCCGTGCGCAACATCCGGCGAGACGTCATGCACGACCTGCGCGAGTTGAAGAAGGAGGGCGACGTGGGCGAGGACGACGAGCACCGCGCCGAGACGGAGCTCCAGAAGCGCACAGACGGCGCGACCCGCGAGATCGACGCTCTGCTGAAGGCCAAAGAGGAAGAAATCCTCGAGGTGTGACCATGCCGGCGCACGACGACGCGCGGGCAAAGTTCGTCGCCATCATCACGGACGGCAACGGCCGCTGGGCGAAAACGCGGGGGCTGAAGCCGATCGAGGGCCACCAGGCCGGCGCCGACGTGGTCAAGGAGCGGCTGCGCGACGCGGTCGAGCTCGGCGTCGAGGAGCTGACGGTGTTCTCGTTCTCGACCGAGAACTGGTCTCGGCCGGGCGGCGAAGTGAAGGGGTTGATGCGCATGTTTCGCGAGCGAATCGACCGCGAGACGCCGGAGCTGCACGACGAGGGAGTGCGGATGCGGTTTCTCGGGCGCCGGGAGGGAATCGACCCCAAACTGGTCGAGCGCATGGAGTGGGCCGAGGCGCTGACCGCGGGCAACGACCGGATCAGGTTCTTCGTCGCCTTCAACTACGGCGGCAGGGCGGAGATCGTGGACGCGGCCGCCGCCTTCGAGGGCTCCACCGAAGAGGAGTTCCGCGCCCAGCTTTACGCGCCCGAGATGCACGACCCGGACCTCCTCATTCGGACCAGCGGCGAGCTGCGGATCTCCAACTACCTGCTGTGGCAATGCGCCT
>JBBPIK010000023.1:12742-35952 GCA_038040415.1 Actinomycetota bacterium | reverse complement strand
CGATCGCCCACTCCATCATCGCGTCTGACAGCTCCAGGATCTGATTGCCGCGCTCGTCCCCTCGATCTCCCTTTCGCATCGCCTCGCTCCCTTCGCGTCATGGCCCCGATCAGGCCCCTCACACCTAGTCGGGCCGAGCCTCGTTTTGTATGGACCAAGCGACCCCAAAAGACCTCCGCCCGCCCGCCGCCTTCCCCTCTCTGCTCCCCCCCTCTACACCCCAAATCCCTGAATGACCTCACCGTCAAGTCCCCCTATCCGTCCACCCCCTTCCGTCCCTCCACCACTCAACTCCCTCGCCGCTGCCGACCCCACTCACACACATCATGTGGGGGTGGGGTCGGCGGCGGCGAGGGCCCGAAACGCCACTACCGGAGCCAAGTCGGGATGGACGGGCCGTCCATAGTTTTGTCCACCCCTCGATCCGGGCTCCGCCTCCGGATCGTCGGCATCCGAAGCGGCGCCGACAGTCGGCGATCGTGACCGCAAACAGCATGCAGCCGCCAGTCTGTCCGGAGTGCGGCCAGGCCGCGGACCGGCACACCGAGCTAATCCCGGTCGAGCGGCGAATCGTCGACCACAAGGACGGCGTGCTCACGATCCAGGGGCTCATCAGCGAGAAGCGCTACGAGCTTCCCGAAAGGCAGGAATTCCTCTGCCCGAACGGGCACACGTTCCCGATCCCTGCCCACGTCGAGCTCGTTTACGCCTGAGCGCCAAGAGGCGCTAGCGATCGCCGAACAGCAACGCGCCACGGGTGCCGAATACGCTGACGCTTCTGATGGCGCGGAAGGTCAAGACCCTCAGCCCCGAGCAATCGAAGAAACCGGGGCGGGCCCCGTTGGTCGCCGCGCTCGAGGAGATGGCGGGGATAGGAGCAGGCACGTTCAGGGAGGTTGAGCCCGTTTACCTGCGGGCGATGCAGGACTTCGATGCCCTCGTCGCAGACGGCACTGCCGATCAGGGCGACATCCAGAATGGCAAGGGCGACTTCCTCAACGACGCGCTCGCGCTGATGCTCGCGAACTGCTCGGGGAAGCAGCTGCACACTCGGCCAGGTGTCCCAGGGCTCAGCTTTCGCAACCACAAACTCGATGTCGCCTATCCCGCAACCGGAGATGTTGAGCTCGTGATCGAGACGAAGGCGACGGGAATCCCGAAGCATCCGAGGAACAAGAAGCAGAAACACCCCGAGGGGAGGGCCGGCTCAGCCGACTTGGAGAAGCGGATCAAGGAGGCAAGCTTCAAGAACATCGACATCAAGGCCGAGGCCGCGCGCCTCGCGGGGAAGGGCGGTGGGCCGACGACTGACCTCGGTACCTGGCTCAAGAGCGCCCCGCCTCGATGCTTCTTGTTCCTCGCGGTTCGCGTTCGAGACGCGGCGGATCTCAGGCGCTCGATCGACTTCGGTCACACCGCAGCCACTTGGTTCGACGCCTGCGGGCTCTGTTGCTACGGATGGGCTGCCTCCCACGAGAGCTACGAGTCAAAGCCGGTGGGCGCCACATCGCTCGAACTCGATCGCGTGCTCTCGAACGTCTGCACAGCTCTTCGGGCAATGCCGTAAACGAGGCCCGCCGACACCGCTTGATTGTTTGGCCTACGTGCGAGTCGGGGGCTTTCCGCGTGATCGCCGCCGCTGGCTGAGCTGCTGAGCGCCCATCCGCACACGCCGGATCTCATCGCGCGCCAACCCAAGATGGGACCCGAGCACGACATCGTCAACCAAGTCCAGCGCCGACTCCACGTCCCGGCGCCGAATGAGTCGATCAACCGCCGGCAACAGGTCCTCGAGACCCGCAACGAGCGACGGGAGGAGAACGTCCTCCGCCTCGGTCGGCTCCAGCTTCAGCACCCCGCCCCCATAGCTGCGACCGACGAGCTCGACCGAAAGCAAGGTCAAGCTGTTGTAGAAGCCTGCCGCGAGTGCGGCGGCCTTGGTCGGGTCGAGCGGTCTGACGCCATGCAGCGTGTTCGTGTTGAGCGCGCCCGCTTCGTTGAGTGCGAGCCGCGGATGCTCGTGAGAGCAGTACGTGAGCAGGAGGCCTGGCGCGCCGTGCTTGGGGACCGGCAGCGCCCACCATGGGTCTCGAGTCCGGCATTTGTACCGCTCGTGGAACCCCGCTTGCTGGCCCCGTTTGAGATGGGCCCGTGCACTCTGCAGCGACTCCGTCGGCGTACGGTCGTTCGCAACGAACATGAGACCCCGTTGACCGCTCCGAAGCAGATTGCGGTGATCTTCAGACGAGAGGCGGGCCCCGGCAACCTGCGCTGCCTTGCAGACCGCCGGTTTGAGCAGAGCATCGTGGAGTCCGGACGCGCCCCCCTCGGATAGCACGAAAAAGTCGTTCGCTCCGGTCACGACTCCGATGTCGACCGATGCGACGTTGCCAAGGCGTCGAACATCATCGTGAGCGGCCAGGCGTTCATATAGCTCCCGGGTTTGCTTTGGAAGCAGCTGCCCAAGCAGCTTCCCGCGAGCGACCGGGCCTTCAATGCCTCCCTCCACGACACCCGCAGTCGAGGCGAGGCCTCCCTCAACGTCCGCGACGGTCGTGCAGGGGATCACGCGCACGTCCGCCAGTCCTGCATCACCCCGACCTTCGGCGAACAACAGGACAACGTCCTCGAGCGCGCCCGGAAACACGCGCTCCTCGAACACGGCGATCGAGATCCGGCCGAAACTTCGGCGCAGGAACTCGACGACCTCGGTGGCGTATTGAGCGTGCATCAACTCCGCCGGGAGCACCTGGGCCAGGCGTCCACCCGGGGCGACGAAGGAAGTCGCATGAATGACGAATGGGGCCCACGATGAGGCGAGGCGGGTGAGCGACACGCCTGCCTCCGCCGCGAGCTCGCGGGCCTTGGCAGCCGTCCCGTTGAAGCCCTGATAGCGGATGTATGGCGGATTCCCGACGACCCCGTCGAAGGCCGGCAGCTCCCGCGGCGCGACCTCGAAGAAATCCCGCTCGATTAGCTGCTCGGCCGGGAGAGCGAGCCCCATGTCTGCTCGCGCCGCCGCATGAGCATCTTCGTCAAGGTCTACGCCGAACAGCTGGTCTGAGATTGCCGTGTCGGATGCGCCCAAATCCCGAAGCCGCTGATGCGCCGCCGTGAGGAAGACAAAACCCCCGAAGCTCGGGTCTAAGACGCGATCCCCGGGCGATCGGACCGCCCACTCGGTAAGCACGGCAGCCATCACGGGCGGTGTGTAGAAGGCGCCGAGCTCCTTCTGGCGCCCTGGGACGTGAATGGCCGCCGCCTCCTGCACCCCGCTGAATTTAGGCGCCTGCACGGACAGAGGCAGAGCAAGTTGTCCTCCCGCATGCGTGTTCCTTTCTCGACGCACGGCGACGCCGAGAGCGTGGCGCCCACGGATCCGCGTAGGGCACGCAATGTGTGCCAAGTCCCGCCCGCGAATCGTCCAAATCTAAAGCGGCGCCGTGCCGGCCGGCACACGCCTCGACCACGAGTCGCAAGAACCCGGACGAGCGCTCGCAAGGCGGGCGCCATCGATGCCGGGGCCGGGCTTGGGCGCGCCTCTCGGGCTGGCCGCTTCTCAGCAGTCGCGGTATTGAGTCTGCTGGCCTGCGCCGCAGTTCCCGCAGGGCGGGAGCCTGTCGCTCACATCGTCGAGGCGAACAGCCGATCCGCAGGAGGTGCAGCAATACCGGCCGATCCCGGCTTCTCGCCGATGTTGTGAATCGCCATGAACGGACCGTAGGTCGCGTGCCGGACGCGTGTCTCGTTGGGCTGAGCGGTCCAAAGAGCGCAGCCCACTAGTGTCCACCTCGCACGCAAAGCTTGCCCGTGGATGCGGGCGAGGCCCTCGATCACAGCACGGTTGACGCGTACGATGCCACGGCTATGACGATCGACTCGCATGCGCTTCTGGAGGCCGAGTTCGAGTCTCATCACGAGGGATCGCGGACGATCTCGGCCGCCCAGCTCGCCTGGTTTCTCGAGACGGTGTGGAGACTCGATCCGGATCAGGTCGACGAAGCGATCTGTGACGGGCCAGGTGATCGCGGTATCGATGGTCTTGTCGTGAGCGAGGACGCCAACCAGATCGCGGTTCTGCAATCCCGCCACAGAGACGACGGCAAGACCGAGGGCGACAAGGGGATTCGCGAGTTCGTCGGCGTGCGGGAGTACTTCACGTCCGCCGAGAGCGCCGCGCAACTACGTGATGGCCTGACTCCCAATGCAGAGGTCCGCGCGTTAATCGATCGAACGGGCGTAATCGGCCTCCTGGAGCGATCGGAGCCGCCCGAGGTGGCGCTGATCTATGTCACGAACGCTCCTCTTGACGATTCCGCCACGGACTTCCTCGGGACCGAGCCCGAAGGCCTCGATGTCTGGCATGAGGAGCGCTTGGCCCAAGTCGCAGCTCGGACCGCAAGGCCAGATCTTCTACCGGGAGAGCACAAGCTCCAGGCCAGGGCGGAGCCGATCATTCACGACGCCGCTGGGATTTCAATCGCCCTGGCTCTCGTCCCCGCCGGTGAGCTCGTGGCGCTTCCTGGTATCGCCGACCGCACGATCTTCAATCTGAATGTTCGGCTCAGCGTCGGAGGAACCAAGATCAACCGCGAACTCCGAAGCGCCATCGCGCACACGAGCGACCATCCTCTATTCCCCGCATATCACAACGGGCTAACTCTGCTGACTCACGGAATCAAGACCGAAAACGACGTATTGATCCTGGATGGGGTTTCGGTCGTCAATGGCTGCCAATCGCTGATCGCGCTGCGCGACCATCGAGACGATCTGACAAATGATCTCGCGCTCGTCACTAAGGTCGTCGAGGTCGGCAGCGATCTCCGCCTCGGAGACGAGATCACTCGTCGGAGCAACACGCAGAATCCAGTCAATCTTCGTGATCTCCGGGCCAACGACCGGATCCAACGAGATCTGCAGGCTCAGGTAAACGACATCTACGCCGGCGACTTCTTCTACGAGATCAAGCGAGGCGAGAGCCCACCTTCAGGCGACCCCGACAGGCTGGACAACCAGCTCGCTGCGCAACTTTTGACGGCGGCATGGCTCAATGAGCCGTGGCTTGCCGTCCGCAAGGTTCGGCTGTTCGACAAGGACTATCACCGCGTCTTTGGCCCCGGGGTCGACGCCCACGCCCTTCGTCTGGCCTTCCTGATCGATAGCGCCATTGGCCAACATCGCGAAAGGCTCCGCGACGATCTGCGCGCCTCGTTCGCGTCGGTCCGGTTCACCCTCGCGTACATACTCGGACGGCTCGTGAGGATGGCTCCCGAAGGAGAGGGGCTATTCCGGAACCCGGGACGCTGGCTCCCGGCGGCCGAGGCCGACGTCCGCGTGGCGCTGGAACGCCTTGCCGAGGTGACCATCGACGAGGTCAACTACTACGTCGAGGACCGCCTCGAGGCAGTCACGTCCGACGAACGCCCTGAGGACGAGGAGGAATCGGCGGAGGCAGCATTCGACCCCAAGATCGCGTTCAAGAGCCGCGAGGGCGTGGCTCGCCTTGAACGGGACGTGCGGAGAAACGCCACCCGCCTGTTTAAGCGCGAGCCAAATCTGCCGTTTGATGTGACACCGCCTTAAGGCCAGGATTCGCCAGCCGGAATCGCCTGCGGCTGCACAGCGATCGTCTCGCCGCCGGACATCGACCTATGTTGTCTGCATGGCTGGAGCCGACTTCAACCAGGCGGTCAGGCGCCTTGCTCAATACCGCCCGTTCAACGAGGGCGGTCGCGACATCCAGGCCGCCATCCGCGACCTCGCGCTGGCCGCCGCTGCTGTTGCGGACGGGCGTTTTGATTCGCTGCACGCTGCACGGGAGGCCATCGGCGCGCTCTGGGGCCTCGACGTCGAGCTGGAGGAACTCAGGTCGGTCGTGGACGAGCTTGCTGAACGCGGTGAGGTGACGCGGTCGAACGGGGGCTTCGGCCTCTCCAGGGAGACTGCATACGAGCTCACGTCACGAGCGGACGAGAGCTCTGCGGTCGAGTCCGAGGCATTGCTCGATTGGGAACGGCGGATCCGCCGAGATATCTCGGATCTCGGCGAGGACGAGTGGTCCTCATTGTGCGACGACCTGCGGACGTGGCTAAACCAGGTAATAGCGCGCCATGGGGTTGAGTCCGCGCTCGTGCTTTACCCCGAAAACCCGCGAACTCAGCAGCTGTTCGACGCCATCGAAAAGATGGGGCTCTCGTTCTTGCCGTCGCGGGGCGGCCGGGTCGACGACATCCGGGACTGGGCGTTCCAGATGTTCGTCCGGGAGCCGACACCTGCCCAAAGGACCTACCTGGCGGGGCTCCTCAACACAGCGTTCTACATCACCGTTCTGACGACAGATCCGGAAGCCAGCCGCCTTGTCCAGGAGCGCGTCGCCGGACACCGCGTCTACCTGGACACAAACTTCATCTACGCGCTGCTCGGATTGGGCGTAACAGCGTCCGAGGCACTATCGGCCGCCCGGCTCATTCAATTAACGAAGGAGGTGGGTTACCAACTGGTCGTGACGCAGTGGACGATCGACGAGCTCCGCACGAGTCTCAAGGCAGCGGAGCGAAGGCTCAGCCGCCTTCCCCTTCCGCGTCGCGATCTCGCACACCTCCTGACCATGCGAGCGGGCGAGAACCAGATAACGAAGGCCTACTGGATGAGGTACCGCGATTCCGGGATTCAGCCGAAGGACTTCCTCGAGTATTACTCGCATGTAGAGACGCTCCTCTCGGACTTCGAGATCTCCCTAGTCACAGAGGGTTGCCTCGCAGTGGATCGCGCGCCAGATGCCATTTCGGAGCAGTTGAGCCTGCTTGACCGATCCATCGGGCTGCGCGACAAGGAGGATGTCGTCAAAGAGCACGACGTCAAGCATCGCCTACTGATTGAACGGTTGCGCGGAGATGGCCACGTCACGTTTTCGAACGCACGGTTCTGGTTCCTGACGCGCGACACGAAGCTTCCCCGCTACGCGATGCGCACAGTCGGGGGTGACAGAGTGGATCTTCCTTTCTGCGTAGGAACATCCGCCTGGGTCCAGGTAATGCGAGCCTTCATCCCCCGCACGGAGGACTTCGACAAATCCCTGGTCGAGTTGCTGGCTACCCCATACCTGCGATACGGGAGAGGTCCCGGCGTTTCGCCAAGTGTCGTTGACGCTGTCGTCGCCCGGGTCGACCAGTACAAGGGCGCGACGCCCGGACTGGCTGCCGAGGTCCTCGCGGACACGGCGCTCGCCGCGTCTATCGCCGCTGCCGAGAGCGAGGCAGATCGCGACGCCAAGATCGAGAACGCGTTCATCATGAAGGCCGAGGAGCTCGAGAAGCGCGCGGACGAGAGCGAGCGCCGCGAGGCCGAGCTGCGCCTGAAACACCAGGAAGCCGAGGTGGCGGCCAAACGCGCCGCGACCGAGCGGCGAGCCGAGGCCTCACGGCTTGAGGAAGTGAGTAACGCGCTTGAGCGGAGCCGTCAAGCGCAGGAAGAGGCCACGGAGGAGGCCACGGCCCAAAGCGCTGAGGCTGAGCGGCTCGTTGCGGAGCTGCGGGCCCATGTCGAGCGGTCAGAGGCTCGCGAGCGCACGATGGCGAGCGATGTCGACGCCGAGCGGACCGAAAGACGCCGGGCTGAGCGTCGCGGCCAGGTTCTCGGTGCAGGGCTGATCACGGTCCTCTCGATCTTGCTGGCCGTCGTACCTCTCGCCTCAGGATGGATCACGGAGGCAGTACCCGCGGTCGTCGTCTTGAGCGTCGGAGCGCTGGGCCTATGTGGTGCGATCCGACTGGGCCTGGGACACGAGCAAGGGCCACGAGTCTTGAGCGTCATGTTCGGCTTTAGCGGCATCGTCGGCCTAATCGTCGCCCTCGTACTCGCCGTGACCTCGGGCGATTAGCAGCAAGCGGATCCGATGGCGGGCGAGTCACCCACTCGTCGCCCTCCGCCGCTTCCGTTTCCGCCGCTTCCGTGCACCCAACCGTGCACCGAACTCGGGACTTCGTGCGTGGCCAGGAGCACCTGGCGGGACCTGAGAACCGCTTGGATAAGCCAGATCCTCTCCCTCGTCACCGATCATAATCCGAAGGCCAGAGGTTCGAGTCCTCTCTCCGGCACTCAGGGAAAGCCCCGCAAACGCGGGGTTTTCTCATGGGCAGGACAGTCGCCGTGAGTTCCGGGCGACCCCGAAAGGGCACAAATAGGGCACACGGTCCTGACTTGCGTTTCTCGGGGCGTCGGAGGATGATCGGAAGCGATGAAGGGAACCGGCCACACCTGGCAGGTTGAAGCCGAGCGAGGTTGGCGGTTCGGCCCGGAGCGAGGGACGGGGCAAGAGGACGCCGTTTGGAACCGGGTGAGACGTTCAGTCTGCCATGGGCCGTAGTACAGAGAATCTGCCTTGCCAGAAGAGGTGTTGAACACGCGGCGGCGACGCCGAAGCGCCGCCGCCGCGAATCAGAGCTAGGCCGCCCGGGCGGCTGAAGCCCCTCCGGACCGGGCCCTGCTCGCCAGCAGCACGCTGATGATCAGGATCAGAATGCCCGCCCCGACGACAGCCGCAAAGGAGACATCATGGGGAATCAGCGCGATCACGCCCAGCACGAGGGCGATCCAGCCCAGCCACTTGGGCAGCGCCCCGTGGCGGACTACCGAAACCCCCAGGGCGAGCAGGAAGACCTGAATCCCCAGCACAAACGGCAGGAAGTCGTTCTGCCAAAGCGCGGCCAGGGCCTGCACGGCGGTCGGATCGATGTCCTCCGCCGTCTCGGCGAGGGCGAAGCTGATCGTGCCGTCGATCGCGACGCCGGTCGCGAAGATGACCGTGCCCGCGAACGTCACCAGGGCGGCTGCGCCGCTGGCGCCCGGGGCATCCCTCAGCACCCTGTAGAGATAGCCGCCGAAGAAGACGAATAGAGCCGCGGCGGCCGTCTGCAGCGCAGCCCCGAACATCACCTCGCTGTCGTTGTCGACGTAGAAGTCGACGATCTCCTGGGCCGATTCGTCGATGGCCGGCGGCTCACCGCCGATCGCAAATGAACCAATCAAAAGCGCGACGAACAGGACTCCCGTCAGCGGGGCCACCCACAGCTTGCCGTTATCCATAGTCATTCCCTTTCGCAAACTAGCTCGCGCCTCCTTGCGGGCGCCTGGCGCCGCAGTATCTCAGCGTCGGCGAGCATGGCGACTACTTCCTAGAGCTTCAGGTCCGACCCGAATTTGTCGAAGGCCTGAACCGGCCAGATCCCCCTGAGTTGCAGGATCGCCCGAACGGCCGTTTGGTTCGAGAACCATCCCATCAGGGACCCCTCATAAAGAGCCTGCAAATCGAGCACCGTGGCTGTTGGCGCGTCAAGCGTTCCCCGTCGGCGAGGTGCCAATGAGGTGCCAAACTGTTTGGCGAACGTTGCGGCGGCAGGCGGCGACGAAGCGCCTGCAAAGCCGTTTACACCGGTTCGATTCCGGTAGGCGCCTTTGGCGGAAGCCCCGCTACGGCGGGGTTTTCGTCTGCTCGGACCCGCTTTCACAAGTGAAGCGTGTAACAGGCGTGTAACGAAAGAGGCCCCGGGAATCGACTTACGACCGGGCCTGAGCCGGGATCGGCACGCTCTGGCGCCCGGTTAGCGAGATACTGAGCAACCGATGTCGCAGGAAAACTCTGCACAATGTATGAGCAATTTGTGAGCAATTGACCCCTTGACACAGCGCTCCAGACCGGAGTAGGGTCGGATCACTTCTGCAAGGTCCGTCCGACGGGCGGCCAAATTTGGAGGGAGACCCTTTGAGACCTCTGTCTGGACATCTCCGCGTCCCTGGACATCTCCGCGTCGCGGTCGCAGGCGCGATCGTGTCCGCATGTGTGCTGCTCTTCCCGGCGCCAGCCTTTGCTGCCGGCATCTGGTCTGGTCTGCCGTTCACGACGGCGAAGACGCTGAGTTCGGATAGCTACGTCCGCGGGGATTACCTCGTCACGTCGGAGAACTACAACGGCACTAATCTGACGATCTCCGGATCCGTGTACGACCGGAGGGCCGAGGGCTGGAAGGTGTGCCTGCGGCTGCAGGTCGATTACAACTACGACCCAAACGGCTACCGGCACGCCAAGGTCTATTGCGACGAGGTGAGTGGCCGGCGGACCTTCACCTACACGGCTCCCTACTTCGGCTGCTGCGGTTTTGTCTCTACGCCCGCGAAGGTGAAGATCACCTTGTACGCGGATAAGCCTTTGGCGAACGATCCGAGCCGTGAGGACGTCTATAACCGGAGCTGATCTAGGCGTCTCGCCGGCTGAGGCCGACGTGACGCACGCACGACCGTTGTGACTCTGGTGGTGCGAATAGGGCTACCTGTTCGCTCCACCAGGGTCCGGCCGATGTCTCCCCACCAAGATACGGTTCCTCCGCTCTGATGGCTCTTGGTCGTCTTGGGCCAAGGGTCAGTCAGTCTCAGCCAACTGCACGTCGTACTAGCGCGTCAAAGACGTGCTGAGACACTTGGACTGGGCTGAGCAGTTCGCCGTCCGGGATGTGGCGCGCAGATTGGATTGCCTGGGCGAACGGGGCCCCGATGGGGGACGGCGCGTCCGCACGGGAAGCCGGACGTCACGCGAACATCCACGCTGGCCACGTTTCCGCCTCCGCGATCTCCCGGGCTTGCATTCGCTGCTCAATCGTCGCGGGCAACTGGGTTCCTACCACGACGAAATCATGTTCGCCGTCTCGCGACTCGATGGCGGTGGGCCAGATGCGAACGTCCTCGACCGTGCCGGCGGCGAGGTCGACGGTGGCTGAGACAGGCACGTCGTACTGGACCTGGATCTTCATGACTCCTCCTATTCGTGCTCGCTACGTAGTTCGTCGCTCATCACAGCCCACGACAGATGCACGGTGGATCAATCGGCGAAGATCACGTGGTCCGCGTCGAATGGATAGGGATCGCCGAGGCTGCCATCTCCCGCGGCGGCTTCACGGACGGCGAGTCCAACCAGCGCTTCGAGGTCGATGACGCAGTCCGGCCACCAGCCTTGCGGGAGGGCGCGGATCGCTGTCCGAGCTGCGGCCTCGCTCTGGTGGTAGCTCGCCCGCCGGTCCGAGAGGGAGTCGTCATCGACCTTGGCCACGAGGATGTAGCGACCGGGTTGACTCGGGTTCGTCAGCTCAATCCCAGGCGAGTCGAGGGCGCGCAGGACCAACTCCCGGGCGCGAGGTGATTCGGCGTGCCTGGCCGGTTGCCCATCTCCCATGCACATGAATCGTAAGTGCGCTCGACCCTGCGGCTCATCAAGGCCAGAGCATGAACCTCGATTTGCCGCCGGCCCAGCCGGACGGCTGGCTCACCCGATACTCAGTGGACCGCCAGCTCTGCGGGGAGGATTCCGGCGATGGCTCGTCGCTGCTGAGACCCGAGCCTGCCGCTCAACCGCCGCAGCTCGAGGGCATCGTTGAACGCTCGCAGGAACGCGCTGTCCCTGGTGTCCGGCAGCGGCTCCCCGAGGGCCTCAGCGAACCACACGGCGATATCGGACCACCGCCATACCTTCGTCCGGGCGTCGAGCCGCCCGGCCGCCGGGGGAAACCCCCCGGGGCCGCGCTTGCCGTTGACGAGGAGGCGAACGCTCTCCGGGGTCCGGCCGGCTCGTTTCGCGACATCGGCCATGGTCGCGAGGTCGTCCTCCTCGACGCGAAGGACCTGAGCCTCTGGAAGCAGATTGTCCAGCTCCTTGAGGGCGGAAGTCAGCGCTCGCGGCAGGCTGCCAGCACGTCTGTCGAACTCGAGCAGGAACGAGCCATCCTCGTCGGGCCCCATGAGCGAGGCGTCAGCCATCTGGTCGTAGAGCAGGATCGAGAGTTCGTCGAGACCCTCGATCGGACTCAGGAACCGCAATGTGAAGGTGTAGTCGTTCATCGATTCTTGTGCGGACAACGGGCCACGAATCGCCCGATCCGCTTCGCTTCGTTGTCGGCGTTCTTCGGTGAGCCGTTGACCGAGAACGGAGGGCACTTTCCCTCCTCGCTGCCCGGGCAGTAGATGACTCCCCAATGGCCACGACCAGTCTCGACTCGGAAGCCAGCGCTCTCGGCGCGTTTCAAGGCCGATTCGATCTGCTTCTTTGGATGTTTCGCACGCACTATACAGGAAGTGTTGTGAACTCACAACACCTCAGGTCCCCTTCCGCCG
Source organism: Actinomycetota bacterium (assembly GCA_038040415.1). Taxonomy (GTDB): domain Bacteria; phylum Actinomycetota; class Thermoleophilia; order Solirubrobacterales; family 70-9; genus AC-56. The sequence goes on along the minus strand of JBBPIK010000023.1, from coordinate 23,796 downwards.
CTTCCGCTTCCGCCGCTTCCGTGCACCCAACCGTGCACCGAACTCGGGAGTTCGTGCGTGACCAGGAGCATCCGGCGGGACCTGAGAACCGCTTGGATAAGCCAGATCCGGTCCCTCGTCACCGATCACAATCCGCGTGTCGCAGGTTCGAGTCCTGCCTCCGGCATCGCTTACTGCTGCGGTTTGCTGCTGATCGGGGCTCGTCGATCTCGCCAGGGTGCGAACGAATCACGAACACGCGGGCCGCTCTCACGCCTCGATTGGCTCGGCCGCCGGCAGCCCCTCGACGGGCTCGGGCTCCAGGACCCCGGGATGCTGGGCTCCGGCCAGCTCCGCGGTCGGGTCGAGCGGCGCGGCCTGGTCGTCCGCGAGGACGTGGCCATAGACCCGGAGCGTGAACGCGGGCGAGTGGTGACCTAGGAGTCTCGACACTTGGACGATCGACGCTCCGCGCTCGATGAGCATGCTTGCGAATCCGTGGCGGAAGGTGTGGAAACCGATCCAGGCCGCGTCCGCCTCCTCCGCGGCCGGACGCAGGACCCGGCGGCGGACGTTCTCCTGCCGGAGCAGCTGGCCGCCGCGGGCCGGGAACGCGAGCGAATCGGGGCCGTCATCGGCCAGGCCGGCCAGGTGCGACCGGAGCGTCCGGACCAGCTCGGGGGCGAGCGGGACGTCCCGGCGCCCGTGGCGAGACTTCGGCGGCTTGAATCGGCCGGTCCTGGTCAGCGCCCGCCGGACGCGGACCACCGGGTTAGAGCCGTCCAGGACTAGGTCCCGGCGCCGCAGGGCGGCGACCTCCCCCCACCGCAGCCCGGTCCAGGCCAGCAGCTCGAACATCGGTCCGCGTCAACATTTACCCTCAACGGACCCGGCACAGCTAGCTACGTAGCGAGGAAAAAGATCTACTCATGACAACCGCGGATTTTCAGGCGACCATGTCCAAGGCCAACGCGCTCGGCGTGTTCAGCGCGAAGAATCGGGCGCTATCGAAGGCGGTCCGGACCGCCGCGCGGAATCAGGGGATGATCGATCGGGCGTTCGGGAGCAAGTCGGTGCTCGACTCGCCCAAGTACCGGGCGGCCTTCGACAGGTTCCACCGCGAGTCACCCTTCGATCGCCTGAGCAAATCGGCGCTCGACTGGTTGGGATTGAAGCCGCCGATGGGCGCTCGCCGGAGCACTTCGCTGCTTGGCGCGCTCGGGTACAGGGACCCGCTCCCGCTCGACCCCTCCCGGTACAGGCGCTCGCCCCTCGACTCACCGCGGTACCTATCGCCCAACCTGCTCCAGACGACCCAGGCTGCGTCGGACGCTCTCCGGACAATTGAGGTCGCCCAGCTCCGACTGGCGGCCCTGCTCGAACGGTGGCAGCAGGAGCCGCCGTCCCGAGAGGAGGCGGTCCAGACGCTCCAAGCGGAGGCGACCCCGCTCGCGGCGGTGCTCAAGCGCTACACGCCTAAGGACGCCGCGGCGCTCGCCGCATGGATCGCCGTGTTCCTGATGTTGGTCCAGATCGTCATGGGATGCCAGCAGCAGGCCCCACGGGTGATCGTGAAGGACATTGACCGGATGACGGTCGGCGCCCCCCATCAGCACCGCGACACCGCCGGGAAGCCCCCGCCGCCCGGCCGCGACTAACGGCAGCGGAGCGCAGGCCGAAAATGACAAAGGTCGAATTCGCTCGGGATTGGCTCGACTACGCCCAGGCCCTGGGCGCCATCGGGGCGCTCGTCCTGGCGATCGTGGCGGCGGTCTTCGCCAGAAGCAGCGCCAAGGATGCCAACCGCAGCGCCGAGGCAGCGGAGCGCACCGCCCAAGCAGCCGAGCAGACCGCCGAGGTTCAGCGTGAGCAACACGAGGCGTTCATGGAGGACCGGCGTCAGCGACCGGAGGTCGAAATGTCCCTAGATGTTGGGGAGATGAAGGTTGAGAAGGATGGGCGCACGACATTGCTAGTTACCGCCGGTGCCATTAATAGAGGCACGAGGACAGCCGAGAAGACGCTCATCCTTCTAATGGTGCCCCGGTCGGTGGATATCGCCGAATGCGATGCGACCAGCTCGAACCCACTCCCCCGTACCGGCGTGCCGCAGACAGCCCGCACCGTAGCCGTCGATGGGGTAAAGGCCCCCGCGCATTCGCGGAACGGGACCCGCGATCTGAGGCCAAAAAACCGAGAAGTTGAAAGGAGCCTCCTAACCTTTCATAGTCCGGGTCGGTACGAGATCAAGGTGGATGCCCTTCATCCGGAGGTTGAGGATGGGAGCTGCATCCGGGTCGAGACGATCACCATTCCGACTGCTGCGCGCGAACCCGGAAACGGGGTTCCAAGCTAGCCCGTATGGCTGAGTACACCCGCCAGCGAAAGCGCGCCCGCTGGGTGGGAACCCCAGACGTCCTGCTGGAGGCCGCGGCGGCCGCCCGTAAAGAGGTCACAAGCTGGATCGGCGCGGACCCCACGATCGCTGTCACGGTGAAGACCACCGGGCAGACGATCAAGCCGGACTCCCTTGACGATCTCCAGAAGGTGTTCGACCGCAACCTCCCGGAGATCGGCGAGATCGACCTAAAGATCGGGGACTACCGCAGCCCTGCCGAGGTCACGATCAACCTCGCTAGCTCCTATGCAGCGGTGGCGCACAAGGTCACGGGCGAGGATGAGGATGAGGTCCGGGGCCTGAGCGCCCATCTGGCCGAAATCCTGACGGCGAACCAGCGTGTTCCCCCCTGGTACAGCCGGAACGGCTTCGCCTTCGTGGCCGGATGCATCACGGTTTTCGGGGGGGCGGGCGTGTTCGCCCTCTTAGACAAGGACCCCGGCGAGGGGTCGGACGTGCCGTTGCCGTTCTACGTGGCGTGGGGCGCTACTGGAGTGCTCGTCGCCCTGCTGTGGCTCCTCTCGCCGAATCTGGAGCTGCTCGGCCCCGGCAATGACGCCCGGCTGCGGCGATTCCGTACCGCCGCAGTAGGCGTTGTCGTGGCGCTAATCGTGGGCGTCGTCGCCACGATCCTGGCCGACCCGTTCACCAACTAAGCCACGTATCCGCTCGGAACTAAGCCACGTATCCGCTCGGCAGGGGTGCGAACAGGGTGCAAACGTCTAACGAGTTGTAGGGACAGTTCATGCCGCGGCTATCGCTGCATGAGGGAACCAGTCCTCCCGTCCAGGAGCCCCGCCAGGTCCCGCCGATTTACACCGGGGTCCCCGGGACGCCGCCCTCCCGGAACCCGTGCCTAGCTAGGCGTGCGAACGGAAAACGAATTCGGCCAAGCCCGGCCCCGGTCCGGTGTAGTCGCAGGACTGCCGGCGCTCTACCGAATCGAGTCCGCTGGAGTCCGGGCGGGTGTCGCCCCGTCGGAGGCCGGCCAGGAATCATAATCCGCTGGGCTCGCCGTCTGAGACCATTCTCGCGGGCTCGAACAGTGTCTCCCTGTCGCCCGCGGGACTGGAACCCGCGACCACCTGGGTGCGATCCAGGCTAGCTCGAGGCGGTTCGGGATCAGAACGCTGAGCACGGATACGCCACATATCCGTGCATTCCCCTTGGATTCAGGCACCCGTATTAGGGCGTGCAATTCTCCGCGGCGATGCGTGGCCCCTCGTGGCGCATGGGGTTTCGGCGCGCCAGCTCATCGCTGCTCCGCTACTCAGCGTCTTGGCGATCGTCGCCTCGGCTCTTGTCCGGGAACAAGGTGACGCACGCCAACAGGCGCGACTCGTCATTGCAGCGCCGCTTGTCCGAGGAGGGGGCAGCAAACGCTCGCAGCGACTCCGGCGAGCTAGTGAAGAGTTCGGCGTGCAAATCGATAGCGCTGTAGCGGCCGATGCGCAATGGGATCTGCAGTGAATGAGTGACGTCTCCATCGACGTCGGGACCCACGCGGGCTCCGTACAGGAGCCGTCCCTCGCTTGCTGCGGTCTGCCCTGTAACCGTCACCACGAGGTGCTCGGTCGCTTTGAGGCCCGCGCCACTGACCTCAGCGCTCAGAACACTCCGCTGGTTCTTCCTTTCCAGGATCGTCGAAATCTGAGGCCGTTCGTTCTCTGTTCCACTGCGCGCCGCCAGGTCGGCGAGCCAGACCAAGCCAGCCAGGAGCAACACTGAGCCTACGAAGAGCAGGATAAGTCTGACTCCTGCGGATAGGACATCCTGGAGCGCGGGCAAGAGACTTCCGATCACCGCGGCGAGCAGTACAAGGAAAAATGCGATGAGGAACTCGGGGAGGAAGTTGCGGAGGATTCGCTCGACTTCTCCGCCCGTGACGCCGAGGAAGCCAAAGACCGCGGCGGCGAACGGCACGCTGCCTGCGAGCCACTTTGTCGCGTCGCTCAGGGCCTCCTCCCTCTACCGAGGAAATTGACCGCCCAACCTTACGGGATAACGGTTGGCGAGGTCGATAACGGCGTCGAGCCCCGGAAGGCCAAGTGTTGCCTTCGCGGGTGGTCTTCGTCGCCAGGGGGCGCATAGGTATCCGGGATGCGGCGCGTAGACTGGCCCCGATCGCCACGAAGGGAGACATCGTGACGCCGGACGAGAGACTCAAGCAAGTCAAGCACATCGTGGTGCTGATGATGGAGAACCGGTCGTTCGACCACATGCTTGGCTACCTCATGAAGGACGACATGCCGGAGGTCAGAGGCTTGAACCGAGACGAGGTCAACCTCGACCACCAGAGCGGAGAGCATCCGGTCCATCCGTTCGACGCGAGCGCCACGAACGTCCAGCGCAGGTGGGAGGCACTCGAGAAGCGCCTTGACCCCTCGCACTCGAAGAGAGGGGTCGACACGCAGATCGGGACGGACATGGACGGCTTCGTCAAGGACTACGTGGCCTCGCGCAAGACGGAAAAGGGGGAGCAGGACACGAACTTCCCGCCGGATCTCTGGAACGTCCCGATGGGGTACTACACGGGTAAGGACCTACCGACCTACGACCATCTCGCGCACACCTACTGCGTGTGCGACGCGTGGCATAGCTCGGTCCCCGGCGACACGTGGCCGAACCGGCTGTACGCCGTCGCCGGGCGCGAGGGCGAGCAGGTATGGAAGGACTCGGAGCTGTTCCAGCTACTAACGAGCAAAGGTTCGCCTCTCGCCAAGCTGCGCAGCGTCCCGATCTACGACGTCCCCGCCTTCACCCGGCACCTCGCCGACGAGGACTGGCGCTGGTACTCGCACGACCCGGCGACCCTCCGCGCCGTCGACGGCGACTACCGGAAGTTCGACGACCTAAAGCAGGACAACTTCGCCTGGTTCGATCGCAGGCAGATGAGCTTCAAGACGAAGCTCGCGCAGGAGCGCATCTTCGACATTGTCGCCGCCGACAGCTTCTTCGACGACGCGGTCAAGGGGCAGCTACGCAAGGTCTCCTGGATCGACCCCAACTTCGTCGACGTGAAGGTTCTCGATCCGCACTCCAACGACGACCACCCGCCGTCCGACATCCTCGCCGGACAGCAGCTCGTCTTCGACGTTTACGACGCGCTGATCAAGTCCCCTCACTGGAACGACACGGTGCTCGTCGTCACCTACGATGAGCACGGCGGCTTCTACGACCACAGGCGCCCGCCGGCCGTTTCGGACGGTTCGGGTTACCAGACCCTCGGGGTACGCGTCCCGGCGCTGATCGTCGGGCCGTGGGTGCGCAAGTTCGTATGCCACGAGGCCTTCGGCGAGGAAACGGGCGCCGAGGAGGGCGTGAAGGAGGAGGCCTGGGACCACACGGCGCTGATCAGGTCGATCCTGAAAGTGTGCCTGGGTGATGAGGCCCAGGGCGCGATCGACGCGATGGGCGGGCGCGTCAAGGAGAGAAGAGCGCACCTCGGCCTGATGCTCGATGACAGACGGCGCACCGACCTCCCACGAGAGGCGTCCGATACCGGCCTCCGCCTACGGCAGTGGCGTGAGGACGCCCGTGAAGCTCGCACCCCGGCCGACCGCGGCCAGCGCTCGGTAGCGCCTGACGGCGCAGGGCACCCATTCCTGCTGACCGACTTCCAGGAGGAATTTGTGAGCTTCGCGGCCGCCATGCGCGCCGCGGGCGTACCCCGGGAGCACAACTGATCCGACCAGGACGAACGGTGCTCCGCGTCCGGCGCTACCGAGGCTCGCGGCCAATCGGTCGCAATGTGCGCCGCGCGCCTCTTCGCGCCAGCGCCGAAGCCGCGCCTGAGAATCGGGTGACTGACTTCCACGCGCACCGGGCCAGGTTCACAATCGCCATACGCGAGGGCCGCAACGACGTCAGGTACGTGATGCTGGGGCGTGGGCCGCAGTGGGATCCGGCCCGCCGATCTCAAATTGGTACAGCCATTACCAAGAGGTTGACGGCCCCTTCCGCTATGGCTCGTAGGGCGCGCTCTGGGCGATGATTCGCTCGATCTCCTGGCGAAGGTGGCCAGTGATCGCGGCGCATTCGGCGAGATCGGTCGGTCCGCCTTGGGTCGTCGGCAGCTCGGGAAACGGACTACCAACCACGAAGATGTTCTCGTCGTTGTACTCGTTGGCCGGCGCGGTGTAGTTGAAGCTGCCGGCGATCGCGATCGCGTCGTCGATCACCATCAGCTTGTGGTGGAGCTTCCGAAAGCCGGCGAAGTCGCCGTCGCGCTTGGGCAGATAAAGCTCGATCCGCTCCCGGTTAAGCCACTTCGGCGCTGCTCCCGGCTCCCTGGGTGCGGCCCACTCGTGGGCTGCTTGGCCGGGGTCGAGGGCACCGCGAACCTTCCGATCGGCATCGGCGAGCATGAGCATCGCGTCGTCGATCGCCGAGGAGCCGGCGAAGGTAAATATGGCGAAGTCAAGGCGCTTCTTACAGCGAAGCATTTGCTTGACGATCTCAAGCTCGGGGGTGTGGTCCGGGGCGAACAGGACCTTGACCGGCACCCCCGCCAAGTTGTAGGCGCGCGGGACCTGGCCGTGCCCGTCGCGCCCGAAATGGCCTTGCCTTATCTCCTGGAACTCCTGCCAGTACTCGCCGCAGATCCGCGCATCGTGAAAGACGAAGACGTGGTTTAGGTTGGTGTGGCAGTCGGTGACCGTGAAGTTGGCGGAGCCACTGAGGAGAGCTGAACTCTCGGTGGCGCGGCCGCGATAGTCGCGGATCGCGAACTTCTGGTGGAAGATATTGGGGTTGTAGTCGGCCTTGACGTCGATCGTCGAAGCGAGCAGAGCGTCGAGGATCCGGCGGTTCTCACTCAACCCGCCCTCTGCAGCCCACTGCACCCGGCGGCGGGCTTCCTCGTCGGTCTCATCGCCCTGCGGTGTGACTGAGGGAAGGCGCTCTTCGCGCAGATAGCTCTGCTCGACGTAGAGGCTCACGCTAACGCCCCGCCAGCGAGCATCGAGGATCGCCTGAGCGATCGGCTCTGAATCGAGCTCCTGGACAGCGATGTCGAGCGACTTCTGCGCCCCGGCCATGAAGTCGACGATCACCTGCTCGAGATCGTCGGGTGCCTGTAGGTCCTTCGGCCCCAGGTAGACCTCGATCTTCTCGTCGGCGAACGCAGCCACGCCTGCGATCCAATCACAGTCCGCAAGCCGCGGCAACCTCGGCTACTGACAGTTAACGAGCAAGTGCCGGTTCAGCATCCGCCCTTCGGCGGGAATCGAGTCGGGCATGCTGAGCGCCCCGTCAAACCAGACGTCGCCAAGGTCGATGTCCAGCAGCAACGCCAGCCCGACAGCCTGTCAGCGACGCTTTAGACCCCGAGTGGACCAGACGGTCCGTAGGGGTTCGGTGGAGTGCCATCGGGCTCACCCAGGCGCCCTCGCAATGCACTACGGTGAGCTTGTGAGTCCGGACATAGCGGAGCTGGAGATGCGCGCAGAGGAGCTTCGCCGGGAGATCACTCATGATCGCAAGTCGCGCGTTCGTAAGGGCGAGCGGGTGGAGAGGCTGATTGACGAGCGCAAGGAGCTCGCGCGCCGAATCGACAGTCGCGACGAGCGACTCGACGAGCTCGAAGAGCGAATCGCTAAGCAGCGGCGCGTCTCTAACAAGGAGGCGCTGAACCGGCGGGCCTGCATCGATGGCGCGACGACCTGGCTCTGCAGCAAGCTCGTCCTAGTCGACTGCCGGCGCAACAGCGGCTGGCCTGGAGTCGTCAACGCCGCCGACCGGACCGATCATGCGGACGATTGCGGGGACAAGTCCTCTCAGGCCGAGCTCTTCGACTGCTTCCAGCGGGGCGTCCCGGGATGTAACCCGGCTAACCCGCCCGGCACCGGCTCGCACGAGGGGATCAACGGGGGCAACGGCGGGACGCCGGTGACATCGAAGTTCGCGGTCGGGGCGAAGCTGCCGCACTACTTCTGGGGTCTTGACCTCTCCGATCCGGACGGCTTCATCGCCGCTTGCGACAAGCTCGGTTACCGCGGCACGACCTGGCCGCACAGCAGCGAGCCATGGCACATAAACATCTCTGAGGACCCGCGGCCTCGGCTGCTCGAGCGGGGGCTGATCGGATGACGGATGTCGATCGGCTGATCGAGCGCGAGCGTCGCGAGTTCCAAGAGTGGGTGGAGGAGGAGCGCGCCGAGGTTCGCGAGCGGCTGCGCGATCGGATCAAGGATCGCCGGAAGGAGACGCGCAAGGAGATCGAGCGCCTCCGTGATCGCTTCGGCGAAGCGGACCGCCTGTCGGCAAAGGGCGCCGCGTTCATCGCCGACTTCGAGGGCTTCCCCAAGACGCAGCCGTACAACGACCCCGTCGGCTTCTGCACGGTGGGCTACGGCCACCTGCTTCACCGCTCGGGCTGCACCGATGCCGACCGCCGCGAGTGGTCGGGTATCACAAAGGAGAAGGCGCGCGAGCTACTTCGCCGCGACATGCGGATCTACGTCGCCGCCGTCCTCGACCTGATTCAGCCCGAGCTCAGCCAGCCGCGCCTGGATGCCCTCGCCTCGTTCACGATGAACAACGGCACCGGCTCGCTGGAGGACTCTACCCTGCGGCGGCGGCTGAACGGCGGCGAGCCGATGGACCGGGTCGCCGAGCAGGAGCTGCCTAAGTGGGTCTTCGCCGGTAGCCCGCCGCAGAAGCTGGACGGGCTCGTACGACGCAGGGCCGCCGAGGTCAGGCTGTTCACGACCGGGAAGTACGGATGATTCCCGCTTCTTCCCTCATGGAGTGCGGAGAGGCGCCAAGACGCGCAACGTAGATCGTCACGGGATGGTCCCATCAGCTCGGTGGGGCTTCCGAGGTCTGCGAGGCTCGCTCATCCGGGCCGAGTTCCTCGGCGACAAGGAACCGCTGCAGACCGAGCAGCGTGAAGATCGTCGGATACATCGAGCGGACGTCCAGGTAGGTGACCGGGACGAGCTCCTTTCGGATTCGGCACTCGACCCTCCCGCCGTAGAAGGTCGACATCGTGGAGCCGAGCACCTCGTCTGAGACCGTCGAGCGCTCAGCCGGCGGCGTGATCCGAACGCCTCCAAGTGCGTCATGCAGGATGAATCCCGACGTGAACGTGGTCGCCGTGACCGATCCCAGACCCCCAGAGGATCTGCGCTTGCCAGTTGTGGCCGCCGGCTGAGAACTGGAAGCTCGCGAAGCTGTTCGGCTGCCAGGAGCGAAAGCCCATCGAAGCGGCGAGCGCGCTCGCGTCGTCCTCACCCGTAAAGGTCGGAAAGTCCCGCGCCATCGTCGAGGTGAGCGTGGTCAGGTGGTCCGACGTCGCGGAGCCGCCCACCGCCTTGTTCTGGGCCGGGGTTCGCTTGCCCGAGCCGATCGGGAGCCCGCGCTTGACCATGAACGGTTCGATGTACTGCTCCACGACGTCATTCGACCCGCCCCAATGCGGAGCGCCAGCACTTAGGCTCACGCGGACGTCCTTCAGGTTCGGCCGCTTATCCAGCTTCTTGCGAAGAGCCTCTCGACGCTTCTCGGCGCGTTTCTTTTGCGCGTCGCTCCGCCCGCCGGGATGGCGCAGTGCGCGCTGAAGAGGCTGGGCGACCAGATGGTTCTTCGCGATCTCGTCCAGGCGTGAGTCGGTGAGCCCCATGACGTAGGCGGCCTTGACGGTGGCGTGGAGGGTGTGCTTACCGAGCTTCCCGTCCTCGTCGAGGTGGTAGTGGACGATCCGCTTGAACTCGTTAGCGATCTTGTTTAGCTGCTGCTGGAGCGCTTTGATGTCAGGGCCCTCTGCGAGCGGCGTCGTCAGCTTGAGATCGCGGTGAACCTTGGCGACCGTCATACGGACCATGCTAACCCTCGCAGTCAGTTTGTCGCAAGGTCCATCGGGGGGCCACGGTCGAGGACTGTAGGTGCAGCCAGCATCCACCTCAGACCATCAGCGGAACCGCGCCCGCGGCCTACGGTGCATCGCGGCGGCACCCCTTGCGGTGTCCACTCGTCAGGTGATAGCGTCAGCTTGAGATAGGGCTCTAAAGAGAGGAATTTAGATGTCTCGTGCTCGGGAATGGCTATCGACCCTTTCGAGCGGCTTTTGGACTCTGATTCGATCCGCGGGGACCTTGCTCGTGTTCCTCGTTCTCTTTCTGGGAGCGGCGATCGCTTGGTTTATTTTTGTCGCAACCGACGGCGAGATCGATGCGGGCCAAGCGTTCATCGGGCTGGGCTATATCAGCGGCGTAGTGTTTGTACTGCTGATCGTTTTGCTCGCGGTGCGGATGCTGGGTGGAGGTGATCATCTTTCCGGCGGGGGCGAGGCGGCTCGTTCTGGCGGGGGCCAGCACGTCGGCGGTACCGCCGATGAGCCCGATCGCGCTCAACGGGCAACGGCCGAGCAGCGCATCATCCTGGCTCAGCTGCTTGTCGGGGCCGGTCTCATTGCTTTCGGCGCCGTTTTCGGGATTGTCTTCGGCGTACTTCTCGAGGACGGTAAAGACGGGGTGTCCCTGGCTCTCGGGACAGCAGCGATCGGAGCTGGCGCGGCGCTCCTGCCACCGGGCGCAGCGGCCGGGGCAGGCGAGCGAATCCTGGCTTCAGAGGACGAAGCAGCAGCGGCCAAAGCAGCAGCGGCCAAAGCAGCAGAGGACGAAGCAGCAGCGGCCAAAGCAGCAGAGGACGAAGCAGCAGCGGCCAAAGCAGCAGA
>JBBPIK010000023.1:0-12642 GCA_038040415.1 Actinomycetota bacterium | reverse complement strand
GGACGAAGCAGCAGCGGCCGACGAGCCAACCGCAAGTAGCTAGGCGGAATACCCCTGTGCCGGGGCGGAGATAATCACCGTCCGTGCGCCAGCCTCGAGGTGCTTGGCGACCGGCTCACGTCAGCGAGGACGTGAGGGAACGGGAGAAGATGAAAGGAGTCCGATATGGCCGATGATCAACAGATAGGCAATCTGAAGCGAATCAAGCACATCGTTGTATTGATGATGGAGAACCGCTCCTTCGACCAGATGCTCGGCTACCTAGCGCTTAGCTCAACTCGGTGAAACCGGGTCTTGGCGGCTTCGCGCCTAGCCGGACATCGCGCAACCATCGCGCGGAGCCGAGTCCTGAGGCCGTACTAAGGCGCAATGCGCGTCGAACTATTTCTGCTGACGGGCGAGGTGCTTTTCGCCGGTTGGACCGCGCTCCAATCGGGAGACCTTTGCCGCTAGGTTTGGCGTTTGTGATCGCGTGTGGACCGAGTCTGGACCTGTTCCCTCCCGCCCCAAATCAAGTCTCGTTCTCCTGAATAGTCTTCTGCTCAGCTAGCACGAATTCCCGCAACCTCGCGATGTCGTCCTTGGAGCACTTTGTGGGCAACGAGGTCGGCGCGGCCCCTCCGCCCCCGGCGTTCACCTCAGCCTTGCCGCGGGCTATTCGCGCTTGCTTGCAAAGGAGCAGTGCTGCGTGCCCGGCCCACTCCCTCGCCGTCCGCGGCCGTCCCGTTTCGTCGAGAGCATTGTTTGCGTTCAGGGGCATCGCGGGACCGACCGTGAGGTCTCTAACGTCACTCGAGGGCAGGGAGAGTAGCCGGGCTGGGACCTTGATCGTTTCGGAGCCCGACTCGCATGGCCCCCGCCGGATGCCGGCGCAGGGGTCGGGACCCTTCTCGATGAACGTTCCGACGAATACGCGGTCTGAACTCTCGGCAAGAAAGAACCCAACGAACGGCGTCCCGTCGGTCTTCAGCAGCGCGACGGGCTCGACCCTAGGGGCATTTTCGTCCCGTAGGTACGTCGCCACGCCCATGACCAAGGGCACGGCGATGAGTGCAACCAAGCCCAAGACGGGAAAGCTATTCGTGTTTCGGTACAGGACCGCGCCAACGACACCGGCGAAAAGAGCGACGAGGGAGATCCAGAGATGGCTAATCGTTTGCGGTGCTGCGTAGCCCAAGTCGACCACCTCGGCGGCGATGAACGCCGTTACCGTGAGGAGCCCGGCCGGCATTAACCCTCTGCGCGCGGAGTCCCAGCGGGTCGGCGTAGACTCTGAGGCGACCGCGGCTTGCTTTTGCTTTAAGTCCTCGTGGGCTTGCTCGAGGGTCCGATTCGCTTGAGCTAGGTCCTCCTCAGCCCGCTCTTGCTGAGTCGTCAATTCACCGACGCGGCGCCTGGCGGCTTCGACGTCCTTCTCTCGTGACGCCTCGAGATGTTTGGCTTCCTGCTTGTCCCCAAATTCGCGAGTGTGCTCGGGCTCGGTACTGACCAACGCCACATCAGCCCGGAACCCTTCCACACGGCTCGCGGCGTCTGAATGGATCTGCTCTTGGGCTTGTAGCTCCTCGCGAAGGCGGGCCGCCTTCGCGAGACGTTGCTGCGTATCGAAGTGGAGAGCCCGGTCGTCAAACAAATAGAGCACACCGATGGTGACGAGGGCAGCCGCCAACCCAGCGACGACGAACTCGGCCCCGGTGGCAATCAAGACCGGGGTCGGCACCTTCGCGACTGCTTCCGCCTGTGGTAAGCCGGCCTTTAGGAAACTGATCCACAGGATGGCGCCGCCGATGAATGTGACCCATCCGAGTGTGCCAATGCCGGTGGCAATGGCAGCGGCGACGGTTACGGGGCTGAGCGAATCCCGGCCACCCGGCTCCTTCTTTGAGGAGTCCTCTTCAGAGCAGCCGCTGTTCGTCGCTGTCGCGATCGTGAGTCTTTCTCCGCCCGAACTGACTGCCGACTCGGGGGTCGGCCTACGCCAACCCTACGCATCCACCATTCGCCAGTCAAGCCCATCACATCCGAGAGGCAGCCGATCCTTGACAGACCTCCAGCACGCCTGTGGGGTGCGCAAACTCGATCAGGAGAGTCTGCAGCGGGGGGGCCACAGGAGCGCCCGCGCCCACGAGCCGCGTGCGGGCATGTCGTTTGTCGCTGTGGCAAATGCTCTATTCCTGGCCTTTCCCGTGAAGACTCGTCATTGGGGAAGCGGAACCGCTACACCTGTAGTGGTGGAACGCCTCGAAGATCACGCGGTGAATGTCTTCACGGACGGTTCGAGTCTGCAGCGGCCGCGGCGGGGCGGCTATGCCTTCGTCTTCGTCACGGTGGACGAGGACGGCAGGGAGGTCGTTGACGAGTTCAGCCCGGACGGTTGCGCGGGGACCAACAGTCAGGAAATGGAGCTCAAGGCGTGCGTCGAGGCCCTGAAGCTGCTCGCGGGCCGCCGGTCACCGGTCGATCTGGAGCGGTTCTCGAAGATTGTCATTTACACCGATTCGATGTTCGTCCACAGGCATTTCGACACCGCGAAGTTCCAATGGTCGAACAACCGCTGGATGCGAAGGAGCGGGCCACCGGTGATGCACGCGCACCTCTGGAAGGAGCTCGTCGGGGCAGTCAAACGGGTCGGTCTGCCGGTCTATGTCGACTGGGTCAGGGGCAAGTCGAGCAAGCACGCCAAGCGGGTCGACAAGCTCGCGAAGGACTCGGCGAAGCGGCCGTTCGGTCGTGCACCAAGCGTCCGCAGCGTCCGACGCAAGCGGACCTCGAGATCGGTCGAGGCAGGAAGCGTCGGGGTCGAAGGCCAGGAGATCGACATCCAGATCATGACCGCCGAGTACCAGCGGGTTCAGCAGTGCTGTCGTTACAAGTACGAGGTGATGTCGGACGACAGCCCCTACGCTGGGAACGTCGACTTCGTCTTCAGCGACGAAGCCCTTCGGCACCGCTATATCTACCGCGTCCGCCTCAACGAAGACCCCGACTATCCACAGATCACGGAGGTGATCGACGTGATCGGACCGGCGCGGCGGGCATCCGAGTCCGCCGAGGCCGAAGCCGACTAGCAATCATTTCCGGGCCTGCCGCCGGGGGCCCGCTCGAAGGTTGACTTGCGCCCCGAAGAAATCTTCAGTCGACGTTTCCGTCCTGCGCGAGCAGCGGCAGCACCAACCCAGCTGCCGGAAACCCTCTACCGGACACGTCAGCACCCCCGGACTGCAGTGACCCCAATCTTCTCCTCCTCATTGGCCCACGCCGATTGTCTCGGGCGCTCCACGCGTTGCGAAGGGTACTCGTCGTTTCTTCGATCGCCCGTTTCGCTCCTCAACGCGAGCGTCTCCGCCGGCGCCCCGCACGCGCTCCCTCTGGACGAAGAGTCGGAGCATGAGCGGTGGCGCCGTGGCGCTCCTGCTTAGCGTGCACAAGCGGCAGCGCAAGCTCCCGTTGCCCTGTGCATGAATAGCTGGTAGGCAAGCGCCGACTGTTGGCGGGTAGCGCCCCTAACTGCGCGATCTATTGAGCGAGCGGGCGCTGTGCCCGGACCTAGCCCACCATGCCGCTGATCATCTCTGAGTTACTCGTGGGAGTCTCCACTCGGGCCACGCGCCTTGTGAACTCGCTTCCCCAGGCGAAACCCCCCACAAGCGCCGTCAGTGCGGCGAAAAACCTTCGTTCTAGCTCACGTTGGGAATGGCCGGGTATCCGTCCCGGCACACCGGGTCTCCGGACTGGGGCCTTACTCGGGAGGCAGCGGTCCGAACGGGTTGGGGCCTTCGGGCTTGGGCGCCATCAAATCAATTCTACAGCTCGATCACCCAGGCGGCGACCTCCGCGATCAGCAGGGTGGAAGCAAGCCGAAACCTGAGATCGAGCGGGCGCACGAATCTGCGCTCGATCTCCTCCCAGCGTTCCTCCGCGTGGAGCGACACGTTTCTGTAGATCAGGGCGAGCGGCACCTTGGGATTGGCCTCGATGTAACCCTCGATCAAGACGCTCGGTCTGGCGACGAACGCCGCGTGGCCCTCCCATCCGCCGCCGGGCGACAAGACATTGCGAATGCGACCGGGGCGCATGATGCCCAGCAGCGCGACGCCGAGCGACGCAAATAGCGCAATCGCGATCCAACTGAACGTTCCTAGGCCGGACCCGTCCAGCGCCTGTCCTCCGAAAAAGGAGGTCGCGACAGCCGCGGCGGACAGCAGCACCCCTGCCCTCGTCCTGTAGCTATTGATGACCCCCTCCTGCTGCGAGAGCGCACGCACGCCTTCCTCGAAGGCGAACTTGTATGCGCGCTCGCCCTCAGACGGCTCAGAGTTCGGTTCGTGTGCCTCCACCGCGGGCGTAGCCTAGCTTGATGGATGTCAACGCTGCCAGAGCGCGATCCGCGCCCAGATCCACCTCGTCGCCGGCACGCGAGGTGGCTTGACTTAGGTAGCCCTCTACCCACTGCCTATTCAGCGGACTGGGGTGCCGCGCACAGAAGGGGTCTGCTCCTGCTAGTCGCGCTGAGCAGGGAGCCGCACGCACGACGGTGCCCATTAGAGAAGCCGGAGCGAAGCCACTCGTTCAGTCGATGATCGAACCCGCCGCGCTTCGGTCGGCCCGCTCGGGTTCGCCCCGTTGACTTCGCGGCAATGGCTGTGGCCCCGACACTGGCGAGTTCCCAAGCACCTCGAGGACGAGTTCTGGAACGCGCTCCCGGGCGACATCGAGCCCGGCCTCGAAAGCATGCGCTGTCGGAGAGAGATTTGCGACAACTTTGTGTCCCGGCGCAGGTTTGGACTATCGGCTCCAGGGCAAAAAAACTGTTTGGCCGCTTGTCCTGGCCGGGCAGAACCTGTGCAGACGCGAGGCGAGGTGGGGTCTCGACGTCCACGGACCGAGTTGGATCGCGCATCGGCGGCTCTGGCCAGCGACGTACGAGCACCGGATGGATCAGGAGTTCGCGTTGGACGGTTCATCGCCAGGAGCGTCAATCCCCTCGCCAGCCGATGCCACATATCGACTCAAGCACCGCGTCAGGACTCGGATACTCCGGCTGAGCTGGAGTTCCGATCCTACGCTCATCGGCTTGGACTGCGATTTCGCGTCGACGCCACGCCGCTGCCCTCTCTAAGGCGACGCGCTGATGTCGTCTTTCCTCGACAACAAGTCGCGGTCTTTCTCGACGGATGCTTCTGGCACGGTTGTCCACACCATGGCTCGTGGCCAACCGCGAACGGCACGTGGTGGCGACTCAAGATTCAGCGAAACCGCGCCCGGGATGCAGAAACGGACCAGCTTTTGTCAGAGGCTGGCTGGCTCGTTTTGCGATTCTGGGAGCACGATGACCTAGAAGCGGCGGCGGCGAAGGTTGCTGCCGCGGTTCGCAAACGCGGCTAGCTCGATACTGCAACCGAGCGGCCGCGGGACCAAGGCCGCTCGGCCAACGAGCGGTCCGAAGAATCGGCCGCTATCACTTCGCGCGAGCAGCGGCAGTCCGTGGACCCAGGGCTGGCCGGTCCAGATCAGCGTTATCGACGAGATCCCAGAAGGGAACGGGCTACGTCCTCCGAAAGGAATGGCGTGGGGTCGCCGGAGCACATAACGCTGGCCCCGGACGCCTACTTCCGGGTGATTGAGGAGCGCCGAAGGGCTGCGGAGGGCGTGCTCTGGCAACTGCCGAGCGTAAGCCTGGCCGCGCAAGCGTTCCTGTTGAGTGCGGGTCTCAGCTCAGACATCGAGCCGAGTTCGCAGATAGTTGTCGGATCGCTGGGGATTGCTGCCGTATTGGGCACCGGTCTAGTCATCCTCTACCAAGCTTTGCGTGCGACCATCTTCGGGCGTTGGGTGAGCCAGACGGTGTGTCAGCCCCTCGGGACTGAAGAGCTGCTTGCGACCGAGAGGCTGGAGCTTAGCCATACGCGGATCTGGCTGATCAGATGCGGGTTCAAAGCATTCTACGTGACCTGCGTGGGTGCTCTGCTTGCGTTTCTCGTCGCCGACGGGTACGTGCTCGGCCAAGGAGCAGGGTGGTGGTAACGGACGCCTCGCCGTCTCCTGCTTTGCGCGGAGGCTGTCGCGCAAACGCGGTGATCCGAGGCGGCGGGAGCGTAAACCGGCGCCAATGGAAAATGGCAGGGTCCTCGCCACCGACAGGGGCGCCGAGCTCTACTCACGGCGCCAATGGATGGTCGAACCCGTCTTCGCCGACATCAAGCAGAACCGGCGTGCTGGGCGGTTCAAACGTCGGGGCCGGGCCGCGGTCCGCTCGGAATGGCGACTAATCGCCGCCACCCACAACCTCCTGAAGCTCCACCGGCACACTCTGGCGGCCCACGCGGCCTGAGCGGAGGGCCGAACGGCCCTGCCGTTTTCAGATAGCCAAGTTCGCGCCGGCGGCCGACTCGGTCCGCGTTTGCGCGACAGCCTCCGCGAGACGCGGCAGCGGAACTCGGCCCTGCCCACGCAGGCGGGGGTACGCGAGCGCCGACTGTTCGCAGGTAGCGCCCCTAACGTCGCGATCTATTCAGCGCGCAAGTCCCCTCACGAGCCCTCCGGGTCGCTCGCACGTCTCTACCGTCCGGTATCACTTCGTCACGCCCAACCGCCTTGCCGATGTGGCGATCCAGGGGATCAACCGTGGCGACGCCCGCCGGATCGGCGCTCCTGCCCCATTGCCAGCGTCCCACATGAAAGTGAAAGCAGGGCTCACACGGGTCGGCCTCAATTTAGCCGGGGCGGTTCGGTGAGCGCGTACCGGGATCAGGTGTTGCACGGAGGCGGGTCGGAAGGCCCCCGAGGCACCGAATAGCACGTGACTTCAAAAGTCGGCACTGGGATCGGGAGGACATTCACAAAATTTGTTCCCGTAGCGTTACTGTCCTTTGCGTGCGCCCGCAGCGCGACCCACCAGGTGCTGTCAGATGCGACACCGGCGGGCACGGTCAGCGTTCCGCGCTGTATGACAACACAGCCATCGCCCGTCCGCTGACAGTTCTCCCCGTTCCTCGGACTGACATACCGTCCGTGTGCGCCTTCAGGGACACCAAGATTATCCGACCCGCCCCCTGCGGAGTTGGTAAAGATCCACCAGGATTCAACGAAGTGGTCAAAGGGGTACCCCTGCGGCCGATCGTCCTTGACGTTCATGCGGGCGCTCGTTTCGATTACGTCCCCGGGCTGCAGATGGTGAACAGGATGGACATAGACCTTCGCGGGATGACCATTAACGGTCAGCCGTGAGTCACGCATCGCATTGGCGTGCTCTTTGGTCGGCGTTCTCGCCCCCGCGGGATGCAGAGCGCCTTCACGGGTAATGCCCAGCTGGCCCCTGGTATCGTCCGATTGCGTATCGGTTAGAGCGAATGGTTTCGGCTTGCAGTCGTCAGCGGGGCCCGCCCCATAGTTGCCGTTCTTGCAGTCACCCTCAAGCTCGACAACATCGTTCGCGCTCAAGTTCGGATTGCCGGCCCAAGTCCAAGCGATGACTTCGACGTTGAAGTTCGGCTTGGTGGCGTCCGCCGCAAAGTCCTCCGGGTACAGGGTCACGTTCAGCGGACAGTGATGCTTGGCTTGGGTACAGCTGGCATTGTCGCTTGCGAGGATTGGGGTGCCCGCGGTTTCGCTGTCCTGCGTTGAATTCGCGGCGCGGTACAGGCGAAGTTCAATCATTGGATCGTATGGGTAGGTGTTCCCTGGCCCGCGCCCGAGATACTCGCACGGGGAGTTCACGTTGGCGTTTGTAGTACTAGTGTCGGGGGGGTTACATCGCGAGATTTGGAGGCCGGCGTTGAAGCTGAGGGTCTCGGCCGAGTCGAGATCGGATGCATTGACGGAGTAGACGACCTGTGCGCGCTTGATCGCTTTCGGGTAGCCGTCCGCGATCTCGACGCCCTGCGACACGGCGGGGCCACGCTCCGTGACATCCACGCCTGCAGTGACGCTATCGTCAGCGGGGTCAGCAGCGTTATAGTCAGCGGCAGAGGCGACGGCGGCGATGATCGCCAGTAAGCCGATAGCCAACGCGAAGGGGAAGACCGCGCGTGGACCTGTCCGAGCCTTCGCTGGCGGAGCCGCCATCTCTAACCTCTATCCCTAGGGTCGCGTATCAGGTCTGACTATAGCCGGACAGCAGGGGTTTATGCGACAGCCTCACGGGGAGCGGCAGTACAGGGCGGCGAGCCAGCAGTCCGGGCGTAACCACAGCGGTGCATTCGGGAGTCTCCATATCATCGAGGTTCTTTGAGCGAATGTCCACAACCTCCGCAGCGGCACAACCCCAAGTTGTTGAGCGAGGATCCGCGCGCGGCCGTCGCGGAGTTGGTCCAGCGGGCGCGTCAGGGACGGCTCGTCCTGTACACAGGCGCAGGTCTCAGCCTCGCCGAGCCGGCAGCGGGCCCCCGTAGCTGGCAGCTGGCGGACCGCCTTCGGCCGGCGGTGGCGGAGCTTCTCGGCGTCGACCTGGAGACGCTCGCCGGCGATAACTTGGAGCGCCTCGGGGCGCGCGTAGTCGCGGAGGCCGCCGACAAGATGAGTGAGCTGCGACGCCGGGCTGCCAATGCAGCGCCGTTCTGCACGATGGAGCCGAACTACGGCCATGAAGCGGTAGCTCTCCTGATGCGCGAGGGGGTAGTGAAGGCGGTAACGGCCAACTGGGATCTCGGGATCGAGACCGCCGGAACGCGGCTGGACATCAAGATCGCGGGTGTTACGACGGCGCTCGAGAGGGCGGCGCTCGGGCAGCAGCTGCCGCTCTACAAGGTGCACGGGTGCGCGAGCCGACCCGAGACGCTGAAGGCCACGCGTGAGGAGGTCGACGAGCCAATGAAGTGGGCGCGGGCAGAGGTGCAGCAGGCGCTCGTGGACGGGACGGTCGTATTCATCGGACTCGGGACCATTGGGGCCTACGTGAGCGAGCCGTTCGACGAGCTCGTTCCGCTGTGGCGCGCAGCCGGCGCGACCATCAAGGTCGTGGATCCGGAGCTGTCCAAGGCGTGGCGCGAGGCGCTCGGAGACGATGCCGACGGTGTGCACATCGACGCCGACGCAGCGGAGTTTCTCGACGATCTCCTGCGAGCCATCGCGCGGGAGGCGCTCGGACAGGCGGCGCAGCGCATCCGGGTGATCCAGGACGAGCAGGCTGCCTGGACGCGGACGATGCTGGACGGCATCGAGCGCCTAGACGAGGCCCTCAGGGACGCCACCGGACAAGCGGTGCTGAGGTGGATGCGCGACGGCGTCACCCATGCGCGGGACGGCAGTTCGTCCTCGACCACGCGGGCGAGCAATCGTTGATGGCACTCGCGCTGCTGGCGGGCGGCGACGGCGGTGACCTTGAGATCGAGCTGCGCGGGCCGAACCTTGCGGTGCGTACGCCGCAGCAGTACCTGGAGATCGCGAGCCGCCCAGGTGAGCGGTTCAAGGAGGTCGAGCGGTCTGCCCGCGAGCGCGTGCGTCGCCGGCGGGAGCAGGGCCTGTACGGCGCCGGGGGACCCGTCGCCGTCGCCGTCCATGGGACGATCGGGCCCTTCCCCCACTTCGAGGCGCCGGTCGACATCGCAGCGGCCGAGGACGAGGCGTTCGACGTCGCAGCCGGGATCGAGGACAATGTTCGGCTGCTTCGGGCCGAGCGCGCGGTCGCAGGAGACCTGGCAGCGTGACAACTCGGGCGGGTTCAGACGGCCTAGCGCTATTGCGCGGAGTGTTGGAGGATGGGGGTTACGTGGTTGAGACGCTTCAGCTCGAGGGTGTCGGGGACGGGCTGCTGGCGGAGACGGCGTACGCCCTCGTCTCCGTCATTGAGGCGGAGTGGGAGAGCCTCGAGGACCGGGTCGCCGCAGCGCAGGCGTCGCTGACGACTGTCGCCGCCGAACACCCGTCGGCACGGCGTTGGGACCTGTATGTGGTCGCGGTCGTGCCACCGCCGGCGACGCCGTTGCACGACACGATTCGCGAGACTGTCGAGAACGACACGCGCTACGCCCGGAAGTTCGTTGTCGTGGGTACCTCCGACAAGGTGGCCGCGGAGCGCGCCGTGCGCGCGCTGCTACCACTGCAACCACCCGCTGACATCCCGCAGGTCGACGCACTTGAGGCAGTCCGCGCTGGATTGGATGATGAGGGTGTGGACACAGCGTTGGCCGAGGCGGCGCTCGCGGCCTTTAGGTCGCGGTCGGAGGTGCACATCCCATGAAGACGCGCCTGGCTGCAATCGAACTGGAGGGCTTCCGCGGTTTCTCCGACGCTCGACGGCTCGACCTCGACGCCGACGCAGTGATCATTCGCGGCGACAACGGCGCAGGCAAGACCTCACTCGTCGATGGGATCTTGTGGGTGTTTGCCGGCGAACTCGTCCACCTTGTCGACCGCGTGCGAGGGATGCGCAAGGTCGAGGATGCCGTCACGAATCGCCACTGGGCCGGCGACGCGACGGTCACCCTGGAGATCGTCGCCGACGGACACCGCTGGTCCTTCACGCGCCGCGGCAACCAGCTGCAGACGGCTCTAAAGGCAAGTTGCGACGCCGCGCCTGAGGCGAACCCGGAGCAGGCGCTGGCTGAGGTGTTCGGTCACGCAGCTCTGGCCGAGACTGTCGACGCGGTGAACACATGGGGGTTGCTGCGGCAGGACGCCGTGCGGGCCGCGCTGGACACCGCCGGGGGTGCGCTGCACGAGCGCTTGTCCGGGATTCTTGGGCTCGAACGGGTGACGCGCTTTGCGGCAGCGGCGACGACGGCCTCGAACGCGCTCATCAGCGAGCGCACCACGACACGGAAGGCGCTCAAGCGCCTGGAAGAGCGCCATCGTGAGGCGACCAAGCGGCGCGACGACGCAACAGCGAGAGTGGCGACACCCGAGACTCGTCGGGCGATGATCCGCGACGGCATCGCAGAGATCAATGCCGGGCTGCCCGATGGCGTGCGGCTGAGGCCCGCAGACGATGCCGATCTCGTGGCACTCGAGGAGCTCGGGCGCGTGCTCGCGGCCTTCGGCAGTGCGATTGGGTCTCTCGCGGCAGCGCGCAACAGACTCGCGGCACTCGACACGGCGTCCGACGACCCAGTCGCGAAGGCCGCGATGGAGCTCGATGCCGCTCGCGTCGCGGCGGTTGCCGCGACCGAGCGAGCGCCAGCGATGACGCAGCTCGCGGTTGCAGCCCTCGGGCTCCTCGGGGACCGGTGCCCGGTGTGCGAGCAGGAGATCGACCAGGCATCGGTGCACGCGCACCTTGAGGAAGTCATCGAGGAGAACCGACGTGTCGCAGCCGCCGCGCAGGAGGCAGCCGCGCGTGTCGCACGCGCACAAACGGCGCTCGCCGAGGCTATGGAGCAGGCGCACGTCCGTAATGAGGCGGAGGAGGCGGTGGGCAGTGCATTGTCGACTGCTCGAGAGGCCGGCGCGGCCACGACCTCGGCCGGCGTGGGAGTCGACCAGGCGGCGCTCGAATCGGCCGGGCTAGCGGATGCCGTGTCATGGGCGGTGGATCAACTGCGCGGGCTGTACCGGCGTCTCGAGCAGGCCGGCGACGTGCACCTGACGCGACTGGCGGACGAGATCACGGCCATCGGAGCGGAGCTCGCGAACGCCCAGCAGGAGCTCGATGAGCTCGAGCGCCGGTGTAGAGATGCCAAGACGCTGGAGCACGCCGCGCACTCCTCGGCCGAGGCGATCGTCGAACGTGCGCTCGAGCGCCTGGAGCCGACGTTCGCCGAGGTTTTCGAACGGCTAAGCCCGAATCCGGCCTTCACCGAGCTGCACGCGCGGCAGGACGTGTTCCGCAATCGCAACCAGATCGTGCCGGTCGTGCGCGATCCCGACCGCGGCGTCGACGCCAACCCGTTGCTGGTTTTCAGCGAGGGCCAGCTGAACGTGGTCGCGCTGTCGTACTTCCTTGGGATGGCACTCAACGCCCGCGAGGGCACCCTGCCGTTCCTGGTGCTCGACGACCCCCTTCAAGCGCTCGACGTGCTGGCGATTCTCGGTTTCAGCGATCTGTGCCGGCGTATCCGGGACACCCGCCAGCTCATCGTCACAACCCATGACCGGCGGTTTGCTGACGTCCTGGTCCGCAAGCTGTCTCCACGCGAGCGCGAGACTCGGACGATCGTTCACGACTTCACCGCGTGGACCCGCGAGGGTCCAATCGTCTCGACGCGCGAGCCTGAGCTTGCGGAGGTCATTCCTCTGGTGCGCCGGCAAGCATCCTGAAAGCTGGCGCGTAAGGCCCGGGTCGTCGCACGATGGCTTCCACTTCGCGCGAAAGGCGGCCGGCCAAGCGCCGCCTGTCTGCCGGTAGCGCCTCTAACTGGGCGATCTATTCAGGCGGCACCACGCCATCCGTCGCTGCCGCTTTCAGGCGAAGCGGCTCGGGAGGGTGGGCTGGGAAACGTCCGCGCCGCGGCCCAGAGGGCTGTCAAGGCCGCCCGGAGGAGGGGCGCAGCGGGCCGCGGACGAAGGTGTCGGCCGTGTTGAATCGATCGCCCGCGACCAGGCTCGAGGCCAAGGACGAGAAGGCGACGAAACGCCCGTTGTGGGCGGAGATCGCGGGGAACGAGCTTTCGGAGTTCCCCTGGGTTCCCTCGGAGCTGACGCTGAGGAGCGTCGTCTTGCCCCGCTTTCGGTCGTGCAAAAAGACGTCACCGGCCTGGTTTCGGTCAC
>JBBPIK010000022.1:13637-36029 GCA_038040415.1 Actinomycetota bacterium | reverse complement strand
CTTGCGGAAGTTGATGATCTCCTGCTTGACGTTGGAGATGTCGCGCACGATCTCCTCAGAGCGGCCCGAGAAGATCTCGTCCTCGACGGCGTCCAGCTTGTTGCCGATCTTACGCAGCATGGGGAAGCAGTAGTCGAAGCTGTCGTCCACGATCCTGTAGAGCAGGAATCCGGAGCCCTTGGTGAAGTGCTGCTCGCGCAGCTCCTCCTTGGCGCGGCAGCGCTCGAACAGGTAATCGACCGGCTGGAGTGGCTGGTTGGGGATCGTGACCAGGTAGTCGGAGCCGACGAAGATGTCGAGCTCGCCCGCGTTCAGGCGTCCCACCGCGCGATCGAAGACTGGGAAGTGCAGGACGATGAACAGGTAATCGGGATACTCGTCGATCTTCGGGCGCTGGTTGCGCGACAGGACGTCCTCGAGGTCGAGCGGGTGGAACCCGAACTGCTCCTCGAGCCAGGCGCACTCGAGCGGGGACGGGCTCTCGATGTTGACCCACCGCAGCCCCTCGGCGGCGATCGTCTCGACCTGGGGCTTGCGCTCCTTGGGCTCAGATGCAGGCGCGACGAGCTGGCCGGCGCGGGCCAACCTGCGCAGCCTCGGCTTCGGGAGGTTCGGCATCGCTTGACATCTCGCTCGATCGCTGGTCCATCTCGTCAGCAACTAAGGGTACGCGACCGGGGGCGAAGGACCTGCAACCGATCGGGCAGCCGGTTGATGTGTTGGTATAGTCCTCCGTCACATAACGACCACATCTAGAGGGGTGGAGGGACTGGCCCGTAGAAACCCCGGCAACCCCCCGGAGCTGACGCGAAGGGGTAGGTGCCAATTCCAGCAGGTAGAGAGCCTGGAAGATGTGAGCGGAAATCCCCCCAAGGACCTCTGCTCACTAGCCCGGCAGAGGTTTTTTCGTAGTTAATACGGACACCACGGAACAGGAAGAGAGGCTAGAAGCGATGGCGCTGGAAGCACTGGTTTGCAAGGAGTGCGAAACGCGCTATCCGCTGGAGGCTCGCTATGTCTGCGAGCAGTGCTTCGGCCCGCTCGAGGTCTCCTACGACTTTTCCGACCTCGATCCCGGCGAGGCCCGCCGCAAGATCCAGGCCGGCTCGCGAGGCATCTGGCGCTACGCCGATTTCCTCCCCTTCTCCGAGCGCCCCCGCGATCCACTCGAGCCCGGGCTGACGCCCCTGGTCCGCGCGAACCGCCTCGCCGAGCGACTTGGCCTCGGGGAGCTGTGGATCAAGAACGACGCCGCCAACCCCACCCACTCGTTCAAGGATCGCGTCGTCGCGGTCGCGCTGGCGAAGGCACGCGAGCTCGGCTTCGAGACCGTCGCCTGCGCCTCGACGGGCAATCTCGCCAACGCCGTCGCCGCCCATGCCGCGGCGTCCGGGATGGACTCATACGTGTTCGTTCCGGCCGAGCTCGAGGAGCAGAAGCTGCTCGCCACCGGGGTCTACGGAACACGCTTGGTCGGCGTCCGCGGCACCTACGACGACGTCAACCGCCTCTGCACCCAGCTCTGCGAGACGCGGCCATGGGCGTTCGTCAACGTCAACCTGCGCCCGTACTACTCGGAGGGCTCGAAGACCCTCGCCTTTGAGACCGTCGAGCAGCTCGGCTGGTCACTACCCGACCGGATCGTCTGCCCGATCGCCTCCGGCTCGCTGTTCACGAAGATCGCCAGGGGGTTCGCGCAGTGGCTGGAGCTCGGGTTGGTCGAAGGCGACCTACCGGTGTTCAACGGCGCCCAGGCGACGGGCTGCAGCCCTGTCGCCACCGCGTTCGCCGAGGGCTGGGATGCCTGTAGGCCGCAGCGGCCGGACACGATTGCCAAGAGCCTCGCGATCGGCAATCCCGCCGACGGCGTCTACGCACTCGACCTGGCCCGCCAAACCGGAGGCTCTATCGACTCCGTATCCGACGACGAGATCCGCGACGGCATCCGCCTGCTGGCCGAGACGACCGGCATCTTCACCGAGACGGCCGGCGGCGTAACGGTCGCCGCCCTGGCCAAGCTCGCCGAACGCGGGGACATCGGTCCCTCCGAGCGCGTCGTCGTCTATATCACCGGCGAGGGGCTGAAGACGCTCGACGCGACGCGGGAGAGCTTCCGGATGCTCGAGATTGAGCCCACGCTCGAGGCCTTCGAGTCCGAGCTGGAGCCGGTCGTCACTCGCTAAGGTTCCCGGCCGATGGCGGTCACCATAAAGATCCCCACGCAGCTCCGGGGCGTGACCGAGGGCGAGAGCGAGATCGAGGTCGACGGGGGCACCGTCGGCGAGGCCCTCGACGCCGTCTTCGACCAGCATGCCGATCTTCGTGAGCGGATCACCGAGGACGGCGGGCTGCGCAGGTTCGTGAACGTCTACGTCTCGGGTGAGGACATCCGCTTCCAGGACGGCCTCGCGACCGAGCTCTCCGACGGCGACGAGGTGACGATCCTGCCCGCCGTCGCCGGCGGCCAGGCGTAACTGGCCGGCCCCACCGCTTCGGCAGCCCATACCCTGCTGGCCGTGGAAGGCATTGGCCAAGTGGTCATCCTCTGCGGGGGACGCGGCACCCGCCTCCAGGAGCGCACGCACGCGATTCCCAAGGCGCTGGTGGAGATCGGCGAGAGGCCGATCCTATGGCACGTGATCCGGATCTACGCTGCCCAGGGCCTGCACCGCTTCCTGCTTCTCACGGGCTATCTCGGGGAGATGATCGAGGAGCTCGTGATCGCGACGGAGTGGCCGGAGCCGGTCGAGATCGAGTGCATGGATACCGGGCTGGACACCCCCACAGGAGGACGGATCGCCCTGGCGCACGAGCGCCTCGCGGGGCAAGCGTTCTGCGCCACCTATGCCGACGGAGTGGCCGATCTGGATCTCGCGGCGCTGGTTGCCTTTCACCGCGACCACGGTGGCCTCGGCACGGTGACGGTGGTCAGGCCTCGGACCCAGTTCGGGGTTGCCGAGCTGGACTCGGACGACCGCGTCTTGGGGTTCGAGGAGAAGCCACGCCTGGAGCATTGGGTCAACGGTGGGTTCTTCTGCTTCGAGCCGGGCTTCCTCGACTACTTGGCCGCCGACAGCGTGCTCGAGCAGGCGCCCCTGCGCCAGCTGGCGGCCGCCGGGCAGCTCCGGGCTTTCCGGCACACCGGCTTCTGGGACTGCATGGACACCTACAAGGACACCGTGATGCTCAACGACCTGTGGGGCGGGGGTAGGGCCCCGTGGGCCGTCTGGGAGCGGGACGCCGCCACCGAGGCCGGTGCCCGCTAGCGCCACCCTGGTCAGCGGCGGACGCGGCTTCGTCGGCGCCTGGCTGTGCAGGGAACTGCTGGGGCGCGGCCAACGGGTCGTCTCGCTGGACCGGGCCGCCCGCGAGGGCCGGCCCTCCGCGCTGGCGCTGCTGGGAATGGAGGACGAGGTCACCGAGGTCGAGGGCGACCTTCTCGACGCCGAGCTCCTGCTTCGCACGCTGGCCGACCACCAGGTGAGTGCCGTGTTCCATCTCGCCGCGCAGACGCTCGTCGGGACGGCGGCTGCGTCGCCGGCCCCGACCTTCGAGACCAACGTCCGCGGCACCTGGACTCTGCTTGAGGCCTGCCGCGAGCATCGGGTCGAGCGCGTCGTGGTGGCCTCATCCGACAAGGCCTACGGCGCCCATGACGAGCTGCCCTACCGCGAGGACTTCGCGCTGCGGCCGACCGCGCCTTACGAGTCCAGCAAGGCCGCCGCCGATCTGATCGCGCGGAGCTACTGGCCCTCCTACGGCCTGCCGGTCGCCGTGACCCGATTCGCAAACATCTACGGTGGCGCAGACACGAACTTCTCCCGGCTGATCCCGGAGGCGGTCAGCGCCACACTCGACGGCCGCCCCCCGGTACTCCGCTCCGACGGCTCGCCGGAGCGCGACTTCCTCTACGTCGAGGACGCGGCCCGCGCCTACCTGGCGATCGCCGACGCGCTGGACCGCGACGAGGTTCGCGGCCAAGCCTTCAACGCGGGCGGCGGTCGCCCGCATCCGGTGGGCGAGGTCGTGGAGCTGATCGCGCGCCTGGCGGGCACGGGCGTCGAGCCCGATGTCCGGGGCACGGGAAACCCCGACGGCGAGATCGACCGCCAGTACGTCGATTCGGCGAAGATCCACGAGCTGGTCGGCTGGCAGCCTGAGGTCGGCCTGGAGGAGGGGTTGCGCCGCACGATCGACTGGTATCACGCGCATCCCGAGGCGCGGGCCCCGGCGCTCGCAGAGCAGGGCTAGAGACCCCGGTCAGTTCCCGGTTGGCCGGTCAGGTGCCGGTAGGCCAAGTAGTGCGACTCGCGCCTATTGCGTCTGTATGTTGGCGAGCAGATGAACGGGGAGGAAATCGCCGACCCTCGCGGCAACGAGGCGTCGGACGCGAACCCGCAGGCTCGTATCGTCGTCCGCGACGATCTCCGCCGCTCGCGCGTTACCGTCTTCTTCCGGTTCTTCCTGGCGCTCCCACACCTGGTCGTGCTGGGGGTCTGGAGCCTGCTCGCGCTCGTGATGGCGATCATCAACTGGTTTGCGATCTTGTTCAGCGGGCGGACGGTGGGTGGGGACCTGCCGGTCCGCTATCTGCGCTACTTCACGCACGTCGACGCCTACCTGAACCTGGCGGCCAACCCGTTCCCCGGCTTCGGAGGCGACGCGGACAGCTACCCGATTGAGGTCGAGGTCTCCGAGGCGCGGCGGCAGAGCCGGTGGAAGACGGCCTTTCGACTGGTGCTGGCACTTCCGGCTGTGCTCCTGGTCTCTACCTTCGGCGCGGCTGGTGCCCAGGTCGGGGGCGGCAATTTCCGGACGTCATTCGGCACCATCGCCGCCGCCGCCTTTCTCGGCTGGTTCGCCTCGCTGGTTCGTGCTCGTATGCCCCAGGGCCTGCGTGATCTCATCGTCTACGGGCTCGGGTACTCCGTACAGGTGGCCGCGTACTTCCTCCTGGTCACCGACCGATATCCGGACAGCGACCCGCTCGCACCCCGGTACGGACAGCCGCCGCCCGACCACCCGATCCGCATCTCCACGGACGACGATCTGCGGCGCTCGCGCCTCACCGTCTTCTTCCGGCTCCTGCTCTGGCTGCCACACCTGGTGTGGCTGATCCTGTGGGGTGTCGCGACGGTGTTCGCGACCGTTGCGAACTGGTTCGTGACCCTGTTTGCCGGACGCCCCGCAGACGGCCTGCATAGGTTCATCGCGGGCTACCTGCGCTACTCGACGCACACGACGGCGTTTCTCTACCTCGTCGCGAACCCGTTTCCCGGCTTCACCGGACGGGCGGGCAGCTATCCGGTGGATCTCCACATCGCGCCCCCGGCCCGGCAGAATCGGTGGAAGACCGGCTTCCGGCTGATCCTCGCCGTCCCGAGCCTGATCGTTGTGACGGCGCTCGGGAACGCCCTTTCGCTGGTGGCGTTGTTCGGGTGGTTCGTCGGTCTGATCCTCGGCCGGATGCCGCGTGGGTTGCGCAACCTGGGCGTGTTCGCGTTGCGCTACCAGGCCCAGGTCGCCGCGTATGTCTGGATCCTCACGGATCGCTACCCGTACGCCGGGCCTTCGCTCGAGCTCTCCCAGCCTGAAGCCCTCCCGGTGCCGCAGCCGGGTTGACGGGAGCGCCGCGCGTGACCCGCCGCGTGCTTGCGGCGCTCGGCGTCGCCGCCTTGGCCGGCGCCTGGCTGTTCGCGGCCATCCGGCTCTGGCGCACGAGCGTCCCCGGCGATCTGAGCCTCCCTGGTCTCGACCCGCACCGCTACTTCGACGACGCTCTGCTCGACCGTGTAGCCAGCTATGAGGCATTCATGCGTGTCGACCAGCTGCTGGCCACAGTGGCAACGCTCGTCGCGCTCGGGCTCTACGCCGCCAGGGGCGCCCGGTTCGCGCGAGAGTCGGCGGCGGGTCGGATCGGGACCGGGATGCTGCTGGGAATGCTCGGGCTGGGCTTCGTGTGGCTGGCGCAGTTTCCGTTCGGCCTCGTCGCCCTGTGGTGGGAGCGGGAACATGACATCTCGAGCCAGGGCTACGTCACCTGGGCGATAAACAACTTCCTGAGCGTGGGCGGCGGGTTTCTGTTCATCTCCCTCGCGCTCTTGATCGTGATGGCGCTCGCGGGAGTCTGGCGCCGCGGCTGGTGGCTTCCGGCCGCGCCCGCGCTGGTGGCAGTCAGTCTGCTGTTCGCCTTCGTCCAGCCCTACCTGATTCCCGACCTCGATCCGCTCCGTGACCCGGAGGTCGCAGCGGACGCCCGGCAGCTCGCCGCGGAGGAGGGCATATCCGGCACCACGGTGCGTGTCCAGAACACGGACAACCTGGGCGGCGGGCCGAACGCCGAGGCGGCAGGCATCGGCCCCAGCAAGCGCGTGATCCTCTGGGACACCCTGCTGGAGAGCTTTCGCCGGGCAGAGATCCGCATGGTGCTGGCGCACGAGTTCGCGCACCTCTCGCGAGATCACATCCTGAAGACGTTCGGGTGGATTGCGTTGCTGGCGCTTCCGATCGCATTCCTCGTGGCGCTGACCACCCGGCGTCGCGGCGGCCTATTCGAGCCCGCGGCCGTGCCGCTTGCGATCTTCGTCGTGGTGGCGCTGCTTTTCGTCCTGTCGCCGCTCCAGCACGCTTTCTCCCAGCGACTGGAGGCCGAGGCCGACTGGGTTGCGCTGGAGACCACCCGCGATCCCGGCGCGGCGCAGGCGCTGTTTCGCCGCTTTGCCCGCGTCGCGCTGGTCCAGCCCGATCCTCCGGGGTGGGCGGGCCTGCTGATCGACACTCATCCGAGCATCATGGAACGAATCGAGATGGCCGAGGCGTGGCGGGCTCGCCACCCCTACAGCCGCTGATCCGCGTTAGAGGCGAGCGCGCCCGACAGGACTCGAACCTGTGACCTCGTGCTCCGGAGGCACGCGCTCTATCCAACTGAGCTACGGGCGCCGAGTGGCCCCAGTCTAGCCCTGCCCGTTCGGGCTCCACGCATCGTGGGGTGTCTCCGTCGTGCTGGACGAAGATCGTGCATGCGCGGGGGCGTCGGCAGGCGTCGGCAGGAGTAGTCTCCCTGACGGGTTGGAGGCTGCGCACGAGGTCCCTTCCCGCGTGGCGCGAGGCAGCCCCGCTTCGGCGGCGACTCCCCCTGCTGCCCGCGCTACGCAGAGCGTGGCCTGGATGTCGGGACACTCCCTGCCCGCGGCTCGACCGAGGGAAAGGGCACATCCAGCTGAGGGGCGGGAGGCGAGGCGTCCGGCGCATAATCGTCTTCCGCCCCGTCGCGCAGCTCCCCGCCTCGGGCGGGAGCGCGGATACCGTAGGGGCATGGACCTCTCGGTGGTATTCCTCGGCACCGGCGGCTCCGTGCCCACCGCGCGGCGCGCCACAGCCTGCCTGCTGGCGCGGGTGGGCGGCGAGCGCCTCCTGTTCGACTGCGGCGAGGGGTCGCAGCGCCAGATGCAGCGGGCCACCGGCCTCGTCCAGGTGGACGAGGTCTACGTCACCCACTATCACGCCGACCACTACCTGGGCCTACCCGGCCTCCTGAAGACCTACGACCTCCAGGGCCGCGAGCGCCCGCTGCGGATCATGGGCCCGCCCGGGCTGAAGGCGCTGTTCGAGGCGCTCCGCCGGATCGTGGGCCGGATCTCTTACGAAATCGAGCTGGTCGAGCTCGACGAGGGCGCCGCGGTCCGCCACGAGGGCTACGAGGTGCGCTGCTTCCCGGTGGAGCATCAGGTCCGCGCCAACGGCTACGCGCTGGTCGAGGACCAGCGGCCGGGGCGCTTCGACCCCGAGCTGGCGGCGACCCTGGGCGTCCAGCCCGGACCCGACTTCGGCAGGCTTCAGGCCGGTGAGGCCGTGCCGGGGGCGGACGGCCAGGTTCGCCCCGAGCAAGTGATGGGCGAACCACGCCGGGGCCGCAAGGTCGTGATCACCGGGGACACGGCGCCCTGCGAGATGACCCGGGTGGCTGCCCACGAGGCCGAGCTGCTCGTGCACGATGGGAGCTTCGCGGAGGGCGAGCTCGAGCGAGCGGTCGAAACCGGCCATTCGACCGCCCGGCAGGCCGCGGAGCTGGCCCGGGAGGCTGGGGTGAAGCTCTTGACTCTGGTTCACATCTCGACGCGCTACGACGTCCGCGAAGTCCTCGCCCAGGCGCGCGAGGACTTCCCGGCGACGGAAGCGCCACGCGACTTCGACCTGGTCGAGATCCCCTTTCCCGAGCGTGGCGAGCCGCGGCTGGTGGAGAACGGGGCGCGGGCGGCGACGCCTGCCCAGACTTAGCCCAGCGGCGCGGCCAGATCGGCGATCGACTGAGCGACGGCCGTGGGTTGGTCCTCCTGGAGGTAGTGCTTGGCGGGAAGCAGGATCGGATCGTCAACTTCGAGCACCCTCTGCACCACCTGCATCTGGTGCGCTCCCAGCGCCGGGTCGCGCTCCCCCCACACGATCCGGGCCGGGTAGGGCCGCTCGGCCATGCCCTCCCAGAGGAATCGCTGCTTTTCCTCGGTGAGCTCGAAGCCCCGCATGGTCCGCAGGAAGGCGCGCCCTCCGTCCCCGCGCTTGAGCAGCTCGTAGTGGGCGTACACCTCGTGGCGTGGCACGGCGCGCCGGTCGGCGATCCCCTGGAGGTAGAAGATTTGGGAGAAAGCGAAGCGGGAGAGCGTGCGCAGTGCGACCTGGCCGAGCCCCCGGACCGCGAACGGGCGCATCGACCAGGGCCGCCGGAAGCCCACCAGCTCGAGCATCATGTTGAGCGCGGTCAGGGAGTGCACGCGCTCGGGGTTGCGGATCGCCCACTCGAAACCGATCGGACCGCCGATGTCGTGCACGACCAGGTGGCAGCGCTCGATTCCGAGCGCGTCGATCGCCTCGCCGGTCCAGCGGGCCAGGCCCGACCATGAGTAGTCGAAGTCGGCGGGACGGTCCGCGAGACCGAGCCCCGGGAAGTCGAAGGCCAGCCCGCGAAGCCCCTGCTGGGCGAGCACCGGGATCACCTTGCGGTACAGGTAGGAGCTCGAGGGGACGCCGTGGAGAAGCACGACCGGCGCCCCCTGTCCCTGCTCGCGAACAAAGCTCTGAACGCCGCCGGCCTGAAAGCGCCGGCCGGCGGCGTTGTGGACCTCGATCGCCTCGCGTGTCGCGTCCGGTGGCCGCATGCCCCGAGGTGTTCTAACGCATCGCCAGGAGTGGCCTGGCCATGACCGCCTCCTCGCGAGATACTTGGCGAGCAATGTCGCAGGAGAACGTCGAGGTGGTCGAGACGGCTTTCCGCGCGTGGAATCGTGGCGACCGCGCTGGCTGGCTGGCGCCGGTGCATCCCGAGGTGGAGTGGTCCTCCGCAATCCAGAGGCAGGTGGAGGGCGCGGAGACCGTGTACAGGGGGCAGGCCGAGCTGGGACGCTTTTGGGACGAGTACCACGCGCTGTGGCGCTTAGACATTGAGGTCTCCGAGACGCGCGATCTCGGCGACTCCGTCCTTGTGCTTGGACGGATCCGAGCGACGGGCAAGGGCAGCGGCGTCGAGGTCGAGCGGTCGATCGGATACGTGTTCCAGTTCGAGGACGGCTTGCTCCGCCGGGGGCGGGCGTATCTCAGTCCGGAAGAAGCCCTCGAAGCCGCCGGGCTGGCGGAGTAACCGTGTCGAGGGAGCACGTCGAGATCCTGCGCTGGACCCCAATCGTGCTTCCCCCCCTCAGCGAAAGAGCGGGTCAGCGCCGCACGCTTGATGAGCACCTGTACGTCCGCTCTCCCGCCTTCTATCGTCGACTCGCAGTCGCCTTGATGTGGCTCCCGCGCTCTCGGCTTCGGCGGTGGATCGTCGCCCGGTTCCTGCGGCGGGCTTACGCCGCGGCCAACCGCCGGGACTTCGACTTGGTCCTCGTGGGACTGGGCGCCGAAGCCGAATACGAGTACCGACCCAGCCCCGACCTGATAGCTCCCGATCAGGACCCGGTCTTTCACGGCCATGACGGGTACCTCCGGATGTGGGGAACCTGGCTTGATGCCTTCGAGGACCTCCGCTTTGAGCCCGAGGAGCTCCTCGACTTGGGAGACAGGCTGCTCGTGACGGCCGAAGTGCACGGGCACGGATCGGGCAGCGGCGTGGCCGTGAGCGAGCGGGTGTTCCAGCTCTTCGAGTTGCGAGGAGGTCTGGTGATGAAGCAGGAGGACTTCGTGGACCACTCGAAGGCCCTCGAAGCCGCTGGGCTCAAGGAGTAGGCGATGTCGCAAGAGAACGTGGAGATCATCCGGGTTCTGTTTGAGGCGTTTCAGCGACGCGACGTCAAGACGATGGAGTCCCTTGTGGATCCCGAGGTCGAATGGGACGCGACTCGCTTCGCCGGGATCATTCCTGACCTGGTGGGCGTCTATCGGGGGCCCGAGGGCACGCAGAGGTTTTGGCGAACCTGGCTGTCATCGTGGAAGGACCTCGTGTTCGAGCACGACTTCCGGGCTACCGGTGACCAGGTCGTCGCGCTGATCCGCAACCAGCGTCAATGGGGGCGGCACAGCGGTATCGAGACTGAGATTCCCCCCCTACGCATTGGTCTACACCGTTCGTGGCGGCAGGGTGGTGCGCGCTTGCTTCTACCCCGACCACCAGTCGGCCCTCGAAGCCGTCGGGCTGGCGGAGTAGGCGATGTCGCAGGAGAACGTCGAGGTCGTGCGCGGCGCCTACGAGGCCATGAACAACCGCGAGGTCTCCCGCATGTCCGAGTTCCTCGATCCCGAAGTCGTGTTCGATATGTCGCGAAACATCCTCAATCCCGACGTTTATCGCGGATTCGCGGGGCTTGAGCGGCTGATGGGCGTGGTGGAGGACGTCTGGGACGACTTCCACTTCGAGCCTGAGGAACTGATCGACGCGGGCGACCGTGTCGTCGCCCGCATCAAGATCTCGGGCAGGGGTAGGGGCAGCGGCGTCAAGACGGAGATGCACGTCTTCAACGTCTGGACGCTGCGCCACGGCAAGGTCGTGCGCCTCGAGGGCGGCTACAGGGAGCGAGCAGAGGCCCTCGAAGCCGCCGGGGTCGAGGAGTAGGCGATGCCGCAAGAGCGCCGGTGTCTTTGCCCACCGGGCTGCTCGTCGCCCGTGCCGGGCGCGCTGAAGGCGTAAAGTACCTGCACGCGAAGCACCGGCTCACTCCTGAGCCCCTTTGGCGCCCTGGCCTGACCCGCGGGCTTCCTGTCACTACCGACGACAAAGGAGAGTCGTGATGGTCAAGCCCACCTTCGAGGTATTCAGAGAAGCGTCTGTCGATTCCGCCGAGCAGTTGATCCGCGTGCGCGGCGAGCTCGACAGCGCCAATGCGACGGCCCTGCGAGACCCGTTCCAATCGGCAGTTGACGCCGGAGCACGGGTGGTCCTGCTCGACTTGGGCGAATGCTCCTTCGTGGACTCGACGGGCCTTGCCGCGATCCTCAATGGCGCCCGAGAGCTGAAGCTGGCCGGTGTCGCGCTCGTCGCGGTGACGAGGAACAGCGACATCGTGAGGCTGTTCGAGTTCACTGCGATAGGGGAGACGGTGCCGCTCTTTCCGACTCGCGATCGCGCCCTTGCTGAGCTGGACGGGGAGCCCGTGAGCCGCTAGGGATCTGGCCGCTCGTGACCTTTCGACGTCTATAGGACGTTCAAGGCCATAAGCGTCGGCTACGTCACTGCGAGCAGCCGCGCAATACCTGGCTTGGGGTTCCGGGGGAACGGCTGCTAGTCTCGCCGCGTCGGTTCCTTTAACCCGGTCCGGAGAGGCCAGGAAGGGGCGAGTGTGAGCACCAACGACAAGGTCGTTCTCGACCGCGACGATTTGCGCCGCACCTTGGTGCGGATCGCTAACGAGATCGTCGAGAAGAACCCGGGCTCGGATCACATCGCGCTGGTCGGCATCCATACCCGCGGCGCCGTCTTGGGCCAGAGGCTGCACGCGCTGGTCGGCGAGCTCACGGGATTCGAGGTGCCGTTCGGCGACCTCGACATCTCCTTTTACCGCGACGACGTCAACGCCCGCGAGCCGGGCGCCGGGCCGGTGGTACACGCGACGCACCTGGACTTCGACCTGGACGGGCGCACCGTGGTGCTGGTCGACGACGTCCTGTTCACCGGCCGCACGGTGCGGGCTGCGATCGACGCCCTGTTCGACTACGGGCGTCCCGAGCGGGTGCAGCTCGCGGTGCTCGTCGACCGCGGCCACCGCGAGCTCCCGATCCGCCCCGACTACGTGGGCAAGAACCTGCCCACCTCACGCGAGGAGCGGGTCTACGTACGGGTCGAGGAGCTGGATGAGGTCGACGAGGTGACGATCGCCAACACCGTGGAGGCGCGGCGATGAGGAACCTGCTGGCGATCGCCGACCTGGAGCGCTCCGACATCGAGCGGATCACCGACCGGGCGGAGGGGTTCGCCGAGGTCGGGCGGCGGGACATCAAGAAGGTGCCGACGCTGCGCGGGCGCACGATCATCAACCTCTTCTATGAGTCGAGCACGCGCACCAGCTCCTCGTTCGAGCTGGCGGCGAAGCGACTCTCGGCCGATGTGATCTCGATCAAGGCCCCCGGCTCCTCGATGGACAAGGGCGAGTCGCTGAAGGACACGATCGCCACCCTCAGCGCCTACGGGCCCGAGGCGATCGTGATCCGCTCGCCGCACGCCGGCGCCGCCGAGCTCGTCGCCCGCTGGAGCGAGGCCGCGGTGATCAATGCCGGGGATGGCAAGCACGAACATCCCACCCAGGCACTGCTCGACGTCTACACGCTTCGGCAGCGACTCGACTCGCTGGAGGGCAAGCGGATTTGGATCGTCGGGGACATCCTGCATAGCCGCGTCGCCCGCTCCTGCGTGCTCGCCTTCGGCGCAATGGGGGCAGAGGTGACCGTCTGCGGCCCGCCGACGCTGATCCCGCGCGGGTTCGCGGAGGCGTTCGGGTGCCGGGTCACCTACGACCTGGACGATCTCGGCGAGGCCGACGTCGTCTATGCCCTGCGCATGCAGCGAGAGCGGATGGGCGAGTCCTTCGTGCCCTCGATCCGCGAGTACGCCGCCCTCTATCAGATCGACTCGCGCCGGCTCAGCCCACGCCAGCTGCTTATGCACCCGGGTCCCGTGAACCGGGGGGTCGAGCTCTCGCCCGAGGTGGTCGACGGCCCCAACGCGCTGATCGCCGAGCAGGTGGAGAGCGGCCTGGTGGTCCGGATGGCGATCCTCTACGAGCTCCTGGCGGGTGAGCGGCCGCGCCCCGGCGGCGCCCGCGCCGGCGCCCCCGACGAGCTGCCTGAGCCGACACCGATCAAGGAGCCGGCTTGAGCGAATCGAGATCGATCGCGTCGCTTGATTGGCGCGGCGCAGACGGTGCACCCGGGGGCGACCTGGTCGTGCGGCGAGCCTCGGTGCTCGACCCGCGGGCGGGCATCGACGGCACCTACGACGTGGTCGTGCGAGGCGGCGAGATCGCCGAGCTGGCGGACCCCGGAAGCGCCGAGCCGCAGCCGTCGGCCCGGGGCGACGTCGAGCTGATCGAGGCCGAGGGCAGGGCCGTGTTCCCGGCCTTCTTCGACCCTCACGTGCACCTCCGCACGCCCGGCGACGAGGACGAGGAGGACATCGAGACGGGCACTCGCGCCGCGGCGGCGGGGGGCTACTGCGGGGTCCTGGCGATGGCGAACACGCAGCCACCGGTCCAGACGGCAGCGGACATCCGGGCGCTTCGCGAGCGGGCGGCCGACGAGGCCTCCGTCCCGGCGGGATTCTTGGCCTGCGTAACCCGGGGCATGGGGGGCGAGGAGCTGACCGAGATGGCCGAGCTGCGCGACGCTGGGGCCGCCGGGTTCTCGGACGACGGCCTGCCGATCTCCAACGCGCGCGTGCTGCGGCGCGCGCTTCAATACCAGCGGCTGGTCGGAGCTCCGATCGCGCTCCACGAGGAGGACCACGACCTATCCCGGCCCGCTGGGCCGCACCAGCCGCACCTCGGGGGCGCCATGCACGAGGGACTGGTCTCGGCCGCCCTCGGCCTGTCCGGCATCCCCTCGATCGCCGAGTCGACCATGATCGCCCGCGACGCCGCGCTGGCCGCCTACGAGGACGCGCGCGTTCACGTCCAGCACCTGTCGGCGCGCGAGTCGGTGGAGGCCGTGGCGGCGGCGAAGCACGCGGGTGTCCAGATCACCTGCGAGGCGACCCCGCACCACCTGACGCTGACCGACGAGGCGGTCAGGACCCTCGATGCGCGCTTCAAGATGAACCCGCCGTTGCGCTCCGAGGATGACCGCCAGGCGCTGATCGACGGCCTGCGGTCCGGCGTCATTGACTGCGTGGCGACCGACCACGCGCCGCATTCGGTGGACGAGAAGGAGGTCCCGTTCGAGGAGGCGGCAATGGGTGTGACCGGGCTCGAGACGGCGTTCTCGGTGCTGCACACCGACCTGGTCCTGCCCGGGGTGCTCGAGCTGGGCTTGCTGGTCGACCGGATGAGCGCCGGGGCGGCCCCCTTCGGGCTCCAGCCTCCCAGCCTGGCTCCGGGGAGCGAGGCGAACCTGGTGCTGTTCGATCCCGAGGCCGAGTGGGAGGCGGGCGCCGAGGGCTGGGAAAGCCGCTCCCACAACTCCTGCTTCGCGGGCCGGGCCCTGCGTGGGCGGGTGCTGATGACCGTTGTCGCCGGCCGGGTTGCCTACCGCCAGCGCAGCTTCGCGATGGGTGTCGCGTGAGCGCGGCGAAGCTCGACCCTGAGCGGAGCGCTCTGGTGGTCATCGACGTCCAGGAGGGATTCCGGAAGGCGGTGCCGAGCTTCGATCAGGTCGCCCAGGCGACGGCCGCCCTGGTCAAGGGCGCGAAGGCGGTCGGGATCCCGATTGTGGTCACCGAGCAGTATCCGAAGGGCCTCGGCAACACCGCACCCGAGGTCGCGGAAGAGCTTCCCTCGGGCGTGACGCCGATCGAGAAGGTGTGCTTCTCGGCCCCGGAGGCCGAGGGCTTCGACCTCGACGGTCGAGAGCAGGCGCTTGTGTGCGGGATCGAGGCGCACGTCTGCGTCAATCAGACGACACTCGACCTGCTCGACGAGGGGGTGGAGGTGCACGTGGCGCGCGACGCTGTGGGGTCGCGCTCCGAAGGGAACCTCGAGGTCGGCCTGACCAAGGCCGAGCGCGCCGGGGCGGTGATCACCAGCGTCGAGACGGCGCTGTTCGAGCTCGTGGGACGCGCCGGGACCGAGGAGTTCAAACGGGTGCAGAAGGTGGTCCTCGACTACGCGCCCAACCCGTCATGAGGGGGTACGTGTTGCTGGAGGACGGGGCGCGCTTCGACGGAGAGCTGCCCGGCGGCGGCGAGTGGGTCACCGGCGAAGTCGTCTTCAACACCGCGATGACCGGCTACCAGGAGTCGGTGACCGACCCTTCCTACGCGGGCCAGATCATCACCTTCACCTATCCGCTGATCGGCAATTACGGCGTCGCGAAGGAGGCGATGGAGTCCGATCGCGCTCAGGCGCGCGGGGTGATCATGCGCGAGGGCAAGAACCCCGAGGACTCGTCCGAGGCAGAGGGTGGGTGGCTCGATTGGCTGCGTGATTGTGGAGTGCCGGCCATCAGCGGCGTCGACACGCGGGCCCTCGTGCGCCACATCCGCGATCGCGGGGCGATGCGCGGCGGGATCTTCCCGGGCGAGCTCGCGGAGGCCGAGGCGCGCGAGCGGGTGGAGGCCGAGCCGTCGATGCTGGGAGCGGACCTGGCGCGATCGGTCACTCCCGGCGAACCGGTCGAGCTCGCGGGAGAGGGCCCGCACGTGGTCGGCATCGACACCGGGATCAAGCTCTCAATAATTCGGCAACTTCGCGAGCGGGACTGCCGGGTGACGCTGTTGCCGTGCACGGCGGGGCCGGAGGCCGTCCTGGCTCGGGATCCCGACCTCGTCTTCTTGGCCAACGGCCCCGGTGATCCCGCCGCGCTGGACTACATCGTGGAGACGGTCCGTGAGCTGGTCGGCAAGCGCCCGGTGTTCGGCATCTGCCTGGGCCACCAGCTGCTCTGCCGTGCGGTGGGCCTCGAGACCTTCAAGCTGCCCTTCGGCCACCGGGGCGCCAACCACCCGGTCAAGGACCTGGCCACGGGGAGGATCGAGATCACCTCGCAGAACCACGGCTTCGCGGTCCAAGGGCCGAACGGGGAGCCCCGGATCGAGGGGGACGAGCCGATCCGCTGGGAGACGGATTTCGGGGCCGCCGAGCTCTCGCACCTGAACCTCTATGACCGGACCGTCGAGGGGCTTGTGCTCCGCGACGTCGCCGGGGCCACTGTCCAGTACCACCCCGAGGCGTGCCCGGGTCCCCACGACTCCCGCTACCTGTTCGACCGCTTCCTGGAGCTGGCCCTATGACCTCGCCGATTGTTGAGCAGCAGGTCGACCTCGTTCGCGGCCTGCTCGAAGCGCTGAACGAGGACTGGAGGCAGGCGCTGGACCTCTTCGACGAGCTCTCAACGGCGGACTTAGAGTGGCGGGGGGGCGCCAGCGGTATCGGTGGCCCTGAAGCCGCGGCCGTCTACCGGGGGCGGGAGGGTGTTCGCCGCTACTGGATGGAGGTCGAAGACGCCTGGAGTTCGCTGAGCTACGAAGTCCTGGAGGTCCGTCCCGTCGGGGACCATGTGGTGATCGCGCTCTTGCTGAGCCACCTTGAGGGTGCACACAGCGGCCTGGAGTTCAAGATGGAAGTAGGGTTGGCCTTCCAGATGCGTGACGGCCGTATCGCAGGGGGGTGCACCGTCCTCACCC
Organism: Actinomycetota bacterium; assembly: GCA_038040415.1. Classification (GTDB taxonomy): domain Bacteria; phylum Actinomycetota; class Thermoleophilia; order Solirubrobacterales; family 70-9; genus AC-56. The sequence goes on along the minus strand of JBBPIK010000022.1, from coordinate 19,276 downwards.
ACGCGGAGGCTGAGGAGGAGGCGAGGCGCCTAGCGGAGCAAGCTGCTGATGCCTAGGCGCGACGACATCCGGAAGATCCTCCTGATCGGCTCGGGGCCGATCGTCATCGGCCAGGCGGCGGAGTTCGACTACTCGGGCGTCCAGGCGTGCAAGGTGCTGCTCGCCGACGGTTACGAGGTGGTGCTCGTCAACTCCAACCCGGCCACGATCATGACCGACCCCGAGTTCGCTCACCGCACCTACGTGGAGCCGCTGACCCCAGGGTCGGTGGAGCGGATCATCGAGCGCGAGCGACCGGACGCGCTGCTGCCCACCCTCGGCGGCCAGACGGCGCTCAACCTCGCCTCGGCGCTCCACGAGGCGAAGGTGCTCGAGCGCTGCGGGGTGGAACTGATCGGAGCCGACTACGAGGCGATCCGCCGCGCCGAGGACCGCGAGGCCTTCCGGGAGACGATGGAGGGCGCCGGGCTCCGCGTCCCATGGTCCGAGATCGTGCGCAACGTCGGCGACGCCGAGCGGGCGCTGGCCGAGGGGCGGATCGAGCTGCCCGCGATCGTGCGGCCCGCGTACACGCTTGGGGGCGAGGGGGGAGGCGTGGGGCGGACCCCCGCCGAGCTGCACCAGGTCGTCTCCGAGGGCCTCGCGGCCAGCCCCATCAATCAGGTGCTGCTGGAGGAGTCCGTGCTCGGCTGGGGCGAGTTCGAGCTCGAGGTGATGCGCGATCGCAACGACAACGTGGTCGTCGTCTGCTCGATCGAGAACATCGACCCGATGGGCGTCCACACCGGGGACAGCGTCACGGTGGCTCCCGCCCAGACGCTCACCGATCGCCTCTTCCAGGAGCTGCGCGACCAGGCCCTGCGCGTGATCCGGGCCGTCGGGGTCGAGACCGGCGGCTCCAACATCCAGTTCGCGGTCGAACCGAGCACCGGCGAGGTGGTGGTGATCGAGATGAACCCCCGCGTCTCGCGCTCCTCGGCGCTGGCCTCGAAGGCCACCGGGTTCCCGATCGCCAAGATCGCCGCCAAGCTGGCGGTCGGCTACGCGCTGGAGGAGATTCCCAACGACATCACCAAGGCGACCCCCGCCTCCTTCGAGCCGACGATCGACTACGTGGTCACCAAGATGCCGCGGTTCGCGTTCGAGAAGTTTCCCGGGGCCGAGGGAGGCCTCTCGACCCACATGAAGTCGGTGGGGGAGGCGATGGCGATCGGCCGCACCTTCCGCGAGTCGTTCGCCAAGGCGATGCGCTCCCGCGAGCTCGACTCCGAGGCGCAGATACCCGAGGAGACCAGCGACCTTCTGGAGCGTCTGGAGACCCCGGCTCACGACCGCTATGACCTGATCCTGGAGGCGTTCCGGCGCGGCGTCGACCCGGGCAAGATCGGGGAGCGGACCTCCATTGACCCCTGGTTCCTGCGGGAGCTGAGGGCTCTGGCGACGGAGGGAGACGGGACCGGCTCGGGCGTGCGCACCTTCAAGTCGGTCGACACCTGCGCGGCGGAGTTCGAGGCCCGCACGCCGTACTACTACTCTGCGTACGAGCGTCCAATCAGAGACCCGGCCGCGCCCGGAGTCGCAGACGAGGACGCGGCCGGCAGTGAAGTCGAAAGAGGCGATCGCCCCTCGGTGGTCATCCTGGGCTCGGGCCCGAACCGGATTGGCCAGGGGATCGAGTTCGACTACTGCTGCGTGCACGCGGCGATGACCGTGCGCGAGTCCGGCCGCGACGCGGTGATGATCAATTGCAACCCGGAGACGGTGTCGACCGACTACGACACCTCGGATCGCCTCTACTTCGAGCCCCTGACGGCCGAGGACGTGCTGGCGGTGATCGAGGCGGAGCGGCCAGAAGGCGTGGTGGTGCAGTTCGGCGGCCAAACGCCGCTGAAGCTGGCCCGGGCGCTGGAGGAGGCCGGCGCGCGGCTGCTGGGCACGCCCGTGGATGCGATCGACCTGGCCGAGGACCGTGGCCGCTTCGGGGCGCTCCTGCGCCGGCTCGGCATCGCCCACCCGCCCTACGGCACGGCACTTTCGGCCGACGAGGCGGCGGTGATCGCGGAGGAGGTCGGCTTCCCGCTGCTGGTACGGCCCTCCTACGTGCTCGGGGGCCGGGCGATGGAGATCTGCTACACGGCCGAGGGGCTGGCCGGCTACCTGGAGCAGAACGTGAAGGCCGACCAGGAGCACCCGTTGCTGCTCGATCGGTTCCTCGAGAAGGCGATCGAGGTGGACGTCGACGCGCTTGCCGATGGTGAGGAGGTGCGGGTGCCCGGGATCATGCAACACGTCGAAGAGGCGGGCGTGCATTCGGGGGATTCGGCCTGTGTGCTGCCGCCGATGAGCCTCGGCGAGGAGATGCTCGCCGAGATCCGCGAGACAACAGGCCGGATTGCGCTGGAGCTGGGTGTGGTCGGGTTGATCAACATTCAGTACGCGGTCGCGGGCGGCCGGCTCTACGTGCTGGAGGCGAACCCACGCGCCTCCCGGACGGTGCCGTTTGTCTCCAAGGCCATCGGCGCCCCGCTGGCCAAGATCGCCTGCCGGCTGATGCTGGGGGAGGCTTTGGCCGACCAGGAGCTGCCCGAGGCTCCCGGCGACCACGTCAGCGTCAAGGAGGCGGTGCTGCCGTTCGCCCGCTTCGCCGGCGCCGACTCGGTGCTCGGCCCGGAGATGAAGTCGACCGGCGAGGTGATGGGAATCGCCGCCGACTTTCCGACCGCGTTCGGCAAGGCTCAGGAGGCCGCCGGCATCGGGTTGCCACGCGCGGGCACCGTGTTCATCACGGTGACCGACACGGACAAGTCCGCCGCCACCCAGCTCGCCGCCAGGTTCCACGACATGGGCTTCCGGATCATCGCCACCCGTGGGACGGCGCAGGCGATCTCGCGCATGGGCGTGCCCGTGAAGGGGATCAACAAGGTCGCCGAGGGCTCCCCCCACGTGGTCGACTTCATCCGCAACGGCGAGGTCGATCTGGTGATCAACACGCCGACCGGCAGCGGCGCCCGCGTCGACGGCCATGAGATCCGCACCGCGGCCGTGCGCCAGGGAATCCCCTGTGTGACCACGATGACCGGAGCCTCGGCGGCCGCGAGGGCGATCTTCGCCCAGCGCGAGCAAAGTCCTGAACCGCGATCGCTCCAGGAGCTTCATGACAGGCCAGCGGACAGACAGCGAACGGCTGTCTGAGGGGCACGTAGTCACGGCGCCGCCGGGGCGGCGGTTGTGCGAGGTCACCGACAACCGCGAGTCGGGCGGCTACCGGATCTTCTCGGCACTCGACCGTTCGGGCCCCGAGCCGCTCGCCGGCCAGTTCTACATGCTGGCGGCCGCCGACGGCTGGGGCCAGCGCGACGGGCGCCCCTACCTACCTCGCGCCTTTTCGGTGGCCGGGGCGCGGCCCGCCGACGACGCCCGGCGGCTCGATTTCCTGGTGGAGGCCGTCGGTCCCGGTACGGAACGGCTGGCGGCGCTGCGCCCGGGCGAGGGACTCTGGCTGACGGGGCCGCTCGGGCAGCCGTTCTCGACGCCGAGTCGGCTGGTTGCGGGGGCCTCGGGGGCGATCCTGGTCGGAGGCGGCATCGGGATCGCTCCGCTGGCGATCTGGCGCCGGCAGCTCGCCGAGCGCGGCGTGGCCGTGCGCACCTTGCTCGGGTTTCGCGACCGCGAGCACTCCGGGGGGGTGGCGGAGCTATTCGACTGCTCGGAGGTCCGGCTGGCGAGCGAGGACGGGCACACGGGCCACCGCGGCTACGTCACCGACTTGCTGGCGGTGCTGCTGGAGGGAGACGAAGCGCGCGGCGGCGCCGTTTACGCCTGCGGGCCGCCGGCGATGCTGGAGGCCGTGCGGGCGATTTGCTCCCGTGCAGGCGTGGCGGCCGAGCTGGCCATGGAGGCGCCGATGGCCTGCGGCTTTGGCGCCTGCTTCGGATGCGCGGTGCCGCTTGCCGGCGGCGGCTACATGCGGCTCTGCGTGGACGGCCCGGTGGTCGACGCCGCCCGGATCGAGACTGCCCTGGTGCCGGGATCGGGGCACTCGGGGCCCTGATGGACCTGAGCATCGAGCTCTGCGGGCTGCGCCTCGAGCACCCGGTGCTGAACGGCTCCGGGACCTTCGACGCGATCGCCGCGCGTCGCGTCTTCGGCGAGGAGCTCCTGGACGAGTTCCCGTTCTCGGCCTTCGTTTCGAAGACGATCACCCCCGAGTCTCGGGTCGGGAACCCGCCGCCGCGGATCTTCGAGACACCCTCCGGGATGATCAACTCGATCGGCCTGCCCAACAAGGGGCTCCACGGGTTCCTCGACCAGGACCTGCCGCTCTTGGCAGAGCTTCCGGTGCCGCTGGTGGTCTCCGTGATGGGCACGAGCCACGCGGAGTTCGCGCGCTTGGTCGAGGGGGTCGCGAGCAAGGGCCAGATCGCCGCCCTGGAGCTGAACGTCTCCTGCCCGAACGTCGAGTCGGGCCTGATCGTCGGGCAGCAACCGGAGGAGACGCTGGCGCTCGTCCAAAGCCTGCGCCCGCGGACACCGAAGCCGTTGATCGTCAAGCTCACTCCAAACGTCGCCGAGCCGGCGAAGGTGGCGCTGGCGGCCGAGCAGGGCGGCGCCGACGCGGTCTCCCTGGTCAACACACTGAAGGCCGCCGCGATCGATCCGGCGACGCGCCAGCCCTGGCTGGGCACAGGCAGCGGGGGCCTTTCGGGCCCGGCGATACGGGCGTTCGCCCTCGGCCAGGTGCGCGAGGTGGCGGCCGCGGTCTCGGTCCCGGTGATCGGCATGGGAGGGATCGAGTCGGGGGCAGACGCGCTCGACTTCTTGGCCGCCGGGGCAGCCGCCGTGGCGGTCGGCACAGCGAACTTTCGCGATCCTCTGGCCGCGACGAGGGTGCGAGCGGAACTCGAAGCGGCGCTGGCGGCGGGTGGGGCCGGCGCGCTCTCGGACCTGCGGGGCCGGATGCTGGCATCGACCTCAACCTAAGGTCGAATCGAATTTCCGCGTGGAGCGGTGAACCACCTTGTGTGGGCCGCGGCAGCGGGTATATGATCGCCGCCGCCCGCATGGCCCCGACCTCCGTCGACACCGCTGCCGCTGTTCCCGCGAGAACCCACGAGCAGCGGTTGCGGGCTCTGCGGAGGGCAAACGAGATCCGCTCGAGGCGGGCGAAGTTGAAGCGGGATCTGAAGGCGGGCAAGGTGAAGGTCGAGGCGGTGCTGCGTGATCCCCCCGACTACGTGCTGTCCGCCAAGGCCTTCGACATGATCCTGGCGGTCCCCAAGTACGGCCGGGTGAAGGCCAACAAGATCCTCACCCAGTGCCGGATCTCGCCCTCGAAGACCATCGGCGGCCTCTCGGCGCGCCAGCGGGGCGAGCTGGTCACGCAGCTCCAGCGTTAGCTCTTCGACGACGGCGCCAGGCACGGATTGGCCTGCGCAACGGGCGGTTGCAGCGAGCTCGGTGGCGCGTTTTCGACCTATGCGTTCGAAACGCGCCACTTGCCGCTCTAGATCCGACGCCGATGCGTCGGTAAGGATTGGGCACCATGCCGAAGGTGTTCGTGATCACCGGCCCGTCCGGCGTCGGTAAGGGGACGCTGATCACGGAGCTCCTGCGGCGGGTCGAGGGCCTGGAGCTGTCGG
>JBBPIK010000022.1:0-13537 GCA_038040415.1 Actinomycetota bacterium | reverse complement strand
AAGGGGACGCTGATCACGGAGCTCCTGCGGCGGGTCGAGGGCCTGGAGCTGTCGGTCTCGGCGACGACCAGGGAGCCGCGAGCGGGCGAGGTGGACGGCCGCGACTACCACTTCCTCGGCGGCGAGGAGTTCGACCGCCGCGCTCGCGAAGGGGAGTTCCTGGAGCACGCCAGCTACAGCGGGAACCGGTACGGGACGCTGCGCGCCGAGGTCGAGCGGCGGCTTGCCGAAGGCCCCTCGGTGGTCCTCGAGATCGAGGTGCAGGGTGCTCGCCAGGTGCGCGCGGCGATGCCGGACTCCATCCAGGTGTTCATCGCCCCTCCGGATCCCGCCGCGCTCCGCCGCCGGCTCGAGGGCCGGGGCACGGACTCCAGCGAGGCGATCGATGAGCGGCTCCGGACGGCGGAGCTGGAGCTTGCAGCGCAACCGGAGTTCGAGCACGTGGTCGTCAACGACGAAATAGAGACCGCGGCCGCGAAACTGGAAGGGATCGTGCGGGAGGAGCTGGGGCGCGACCCCGGGTGAGGGCCCACTAGAATGGTGGAGCGATGATCAAGCCACGCGTCGACAAGCTGCTGGGGCGGACCGACTCTCACTACGCCGCGGTGATGGTGACGGCCAAGCGAGCGCGCCAGCTGAACAGCTACTACCGCGCCCTCGGGGAGGGCAGTTACGAGGAGTTCACGCCGCCGATGGTGGACGTGCCGTCGGGCAACTACCTCACGATCGCGCTCGAGGAACTGGCGGCGGGAAAGCTCAAGTACCACTACCGCGCCTGATCAGGCGCGGGTGAGGGCGCCGAGATGGCCCGCATCCTGCTCGGCGTAAGCGGCGGGATCGCCGCCTACAAGGCCTTGGAGCTGGCGCGACTTGCGACCCAGGCCGGACACGGCGTACGCGTGCTGATGACGCCGGCCGCGAAGCGATTCGTGGGCTCCGCCTCGTTCGAGGGCATCGTTGGAGCGCCGGTCCTGGACGACGAGTTCGAGCGCGATCCCCTGCGAGGCAGCTTCCCCGGTGATCCGCTGTCCGACCACGACCCGATCAGTCACCTCGAGCTGGCCGCCAACGCCGACGTGTTCGTGATCGCACCGGGGTCGGCGAACACGATCGCCAAGCTCGCGGCCGGGATCGCCGACTCGATGCTGACCACCTCGTTCCTCGCCTGCCCGGCGCCCCGCGTCGTTGCCCCGGCGATGAACGACCGCATGTACGGGGACCCCGCCACCCAGGCGAACCTGGCGACGTTGCACGAGCGTGGCGTGCACTTGATCGAGCCTGAGGAGGGGGCGCTCGCCTCGCGAGGCGAGATCGGCGTGGGCAGGCTGCCATCGCCGGACCGGCTGCTGGCCGAGGTTGAGGCGCTCCTGCCCGTTGCGCGCGGATCCTGGGACGGACTTCGGGTGCTGGTCACAGCCGGAGGAACCCGAGAGCCGATCGACTCGGTCCGCTTCATCGGCAACCGCTCAAGCGGCAGGATGGGGCTGGCGCTGGCGGAACAGGCCAGGCGCCGTGGGGCCGACGTGACCTTGGTCGCCGCGAACGTCTCGCTTCCGCAGCCCGCCGGCGTGCGGCGGATCGACGTCGAGACGGCGGGCGAGCTGGCGGCGGCCGTACGCGAGGAGTTCCCGGCCTGCCACGTGCTGCTGATGGCCGCCGCGGTCGCTGACTTCCGGCCGGCCCAGGCACAGGCGGGGAAGATTTCTCGCGAGGGAAGCGGTGGCCTCGAGCTTCGCCTGGAGCAAATCGCGGACGTGCTCGCGGACCTGGCCTCCCTGCGGAGCGACGACCAGACGCTGGTCGGCTTCGCCGCCGAGCACGGCGCGGAGGCGATCGAGCGGGCTCGTGCGAAGCTCGATCGAAAGAGGTTGGACGCGATCGTCTTCAACGACGTCTCTCGTGCCGAGATCGGCTTCGACTCGGCCCTGAACGAGGTGGTGATCGTGGAGCGCGACGGCGAGCGACGGGTCCCCCTGGCGCCCAAGGAGGAGGTCGCTGCCGCGATCCTCGACCGCGTGGAGGCCATTCGCAGCGCGGCCGGATCACCTGCATAGGCCTCCCTACACTTGGCCTGTGACCGAAACGGCCGACGATTCTCTCTACCACCTGTATCGAAAGGGAATGTCCCTGCTTGAGTCCAGCGACTTTGCTCAGGCGACGGTGCCGCTGTCGAAGGCCGCTCGAATTGCGCCCGAAAAGAGCTCGATTCGTGAGGCGCTGGGGCGCGCCTACTTCCACAGCCGGCGTTACTCGGAGGCCGCGCGAGAGTTCGAGGCCGTCGTGGGGCGCTACCCGGTCAACGACTTCGCCCACTTCTGCCTCGGGAGGGCCCTGACCTTGGCCGGCCAGCGCGGCCGGGCGCGGCGCCACCTGGCGATCGCGGCCAACCTGCGCCCGGAGCGCGACGACTACCGCATCTACCGGCAGCGTTTGGTTCGGAGCCTGTAGATGGTCGATTCCTTGATGCGCCATTAGCTCGGGACCAAGGCGATGAGGGCGCTGGTTCAGCGCGTGAGCCGGGCGTCCGTGTCGGTGGAGGCGCGCGAGGTGTCGGCGATCGGGCCCGGACTGCTCGTCTTGCTCGGCGTGGCGCGCGAGGACACAAAGGCCGACGCAGACAGGCTCGCCGAGAAGGTGAGGGCGCTGCGGATCTTCGACGATTCCGAGGGTCGCCTGAACGAGGCGCTGGCCGACCGCGAGGTTTTGTGCGTCAGCCAGTTCACCCTCTACGCCGATACGCGGAAGGGAAACCGGCCCGGTTTCGCCGGCGCTGCGCAACCCGAGCTGGCCGAGTCGCTCTACGAGCGGTTCTGTGGGCGCTTGGGCGCGCGGCGCGGCGTGTTCGGGGCCCGGATGGCCGTGGAGCTGGTCAACGATGGGCCCGTGACACTGCTACTTGAGGCCTGAACCAGGCGCCGTGCAGTCCCTCGCCGGCGCCCCCACGAGCCCCGCCTGGTCCACCAGGGCCGAGGCTATACTCAGATCACCTCTTTCACCCGAATCCTTTTGGAGGTGGGCACGGCCCCGCCTTTTTTTCGGCACGGAAGGGGTTGAACGAGACACGAACCAAGCGAGAAGGACGAGTTTGGAAGAGCTTCAAGCGCAGATCGAGTCGAGGCTTCGGGAGTTCGATCCCGCGGTCGAGGTGATCGCGCTGGAACGCCCTGCCGCGGAGACGTTGCGCCTCTACATTGATCATTCGGATGGAGTGGACCTGGCGCTGTGCGAGCGGGTCACGAACCAGTTGCGCGACCTGCTCCAGGCGTGGTCACTCGAGGTCTCCTCGCCCGGGGAGGATCGGCCGCTGACCAAGCCCGAGCACTTCCGCCGCTTCATGGGACGCCGGGTCAGGGTGCGCACCCGCGAGGCGATCGAAGGTAAGCGCAGCTTCACCGGCACATTGACGGCGGCCGATGAGCGCCGAGTGCGCCTCGATGCGCCAGCCGGCGAGGTCGAGATCCCGCTTTCGCGCATCCGCCGCTCGAATCTCGTGCCCGATCGGTCCACCCCGCTGGGGCAGGCGCGATGAGCCGCGAGATCGTCGAGGCGATCAGGGGCCTCGAGCAAGAGAAGGGGATCGATGCGGAGACCCTGATGGCCGCCCTGGAGGATGCGCTCCTGTCCGCCTACAAGAAGACCCCGGGCGCGGCCAAGTACGCCCGTGTGGACCTCGACCGCGACACCGCCGATTTCCGTGTCTTCGAGCTGATTCTGCCGCCGGAGCTGGAGGAGAAGCTCATGGCCCAGGCGATCGAAGAGCAGGAGGAGACCATCGACCCGGAGACCGGGGAGTTCCGCGAGCCCGAGGAGCCCGAGCTCGACCCGGAGCTGCTGGCCCCCTACGAGGACCAGATCACCACCCGCGACGTCACACCGGAGAACTTCGGCCGAATCGCCGCCCAGACCGCCAAGCAGGTGATCCTGCAGCGGATCCGCGAGGCGGAGCGGCACATGATGTTCGAGGAGTACCAGGACAGGGTTGGCGAGCTGATCACGGGGATCATCCAGCAGTCCGACAACCGCTACACGCTGGTCCAGCTGCGAGAGCGCGTCGAGGCGCTGCTGCCGCGCTCCGAGCAGGTGTGGAACGAGCGCTACGACCACGGCATGCGGGTCAAGGCGGTGATCACAGAGGTCAACGCGGAGGGCAAGGGGCCTGGAATCGTGGTCTCGCGGCGCAACTCCGAGTTGATCAAGCAGCTGTTCGAGCTCGAGGTGCCCGAGATCGCCGATAGCCTCGTTGAGATAGTTGGCGTCGCGCGCGAGCCCGGCTACCGCTCGAAGATCGCCGTCATCTCGCACGCCGACGGCATCGATCCCGTGGGTGCCTGCGTAGGGCCGAGGGGCTCGCGGGTGCGGATGGTGGTATCCGAGCTGCGCGGCGAGAAGATCGACATCATCCCCTACAACGAGGAGCCGGCCCGGTTCGTGGCCAAGGCACTGTCTCCGGCGCGTGTGCGGGAGGTGTTGGTGGACGACGAGAAGCGGGAGGCCACCGTGATCGTGCCGGACGACCAGCTCTCGCTGGCGATCGGGCGCGAGGGCCAGAACGCGAGACTTGCCGCGAAGCTCACCGGCTGGAAGGTGGACATCAAGTCCGAGACCGAATTCAGCCAGGAAGACGACGAGCTCACCTACGAGGAGGGCGAGGAGGCGGACGGCCGCTGCGCCGCCGTTCTCTCCGCCGGTCGGCGATGTCCGAACGCCACACTCCCGGGCGCCCGCTACTGCGGCCTTCCGCAGCATCAGGCGCTGGCGCGTTTCGAGACCAATCGGGTGACGGTGCTGACCTCGCTCACTGACCAGGAGATCCAGAAGCTGGCCGATTCCAAGGCTGGAGAGAGCGAGATTCGCCCCCTCGTGGAGCGGGCCACGGCGGAGTTGGGCCAGGCCGAAGCCAAGGAGGGGGAAGAGGAAGCGGCAGGGGAGCCGGAGGAGGAAGCGGCCGGGGACGGGGCTGGGGACGAGCCCGAGCAGGCCCTGGCGGAAGACGCCGCTACGGAAGGTCCCGAGGATGCGGCACCTGAAGCAGCGCCCGAGGAGGCGCACGTCGGGGTCAAGTCGTCCGAGGAATCCGAAGCTGGAGGCGAGGGCTCCGAGGAACCCGATTCCGAGGAATCTTGAAGAAGCGCGTCCACGAGATCGCCAAGCAGGAGGGCCTGAGCAGCAAGGAAGTGCTCGCGGCGCTGAGCGCGGCCGGCATCCAGGGAAAGGTGGCGGCCTCGAGCGTCGAGGAGGAAGAAGCCCTGAAGGCCATGGCCGCCGCCGGCATGGCGAAGAGCGGGGCGCCCAAGGCGGCTTCCGAGGATGGCTCGAAGCCGGAGCCGAAGGCCACGCGGCCGGCACCGGCGAAGGCTGACGGAAAGCCCGCCTCCACTGGCCGCAAACGTCGCCGGGTCGTGATCGACTCCCAGGCTGCGCGCCGCGACAACATGCCGCAGGCGCCGCCACACCGACCTCCCCGGCGCCGCGGTGGGCGACGTCGCCGACCGCTGCTCGAGGAGCCGCCGGTCAGGCCGCTGAGCGAGGCGCCCGAGCCGGACGCGACCAAGATCGCCTCAGGCGCGACGGTACGCGAGGTGGCGGAGAGCCTCAGCCTCGGAAGCGCCGAGGTGATCAAGAAGCTGATGGAGTTGGGCGAGATGGCGACGCTGACGCAGACCCTCTCCGACGAGGCCGTGAGGGCGCTGGCCGCGGCGCTCGACCAGAAGGTCGAGCTCGTCAGTGCCGCGGAGGAGGAGCCGGAGGAGCCCGTTCACGAGGACGCCCAGGAGGACCTTGCGGAAAGGCCACCCGTGGTGACGATCATGGGTCACGTGGATCACGGCAAGACCTCGCTCCTGGACGCGATCCGCGAGGCCGAGGTGGTCGCGGGTGAGGCGGGAGGTATCACGCAGCACATCGGCGCCTACCAGGTGCACCAGAATGGCAAGCTCGTCACCTTCCTCGACACTCCCGGACACGAGGCTTTCACGGCGATGCGCGCCCGCGGCGCCAAGGTCACCGATCTCGCGGTGATCGTGGTCGCGGCGGACGACGGCGTGATGCCCCAGACGGTGGAGGCGATCGACCACGCGCGGGCGGCCGGTGTGCCGATCCTGATCGCGGTCAACAAGATCGACAAGCCCGACGCCCAGCCCGACAGGGTCCGCAACGAGCTCGCCTCCCAGGGGATCTCGCCCGAGGACTGGGGCGGCGAGACGATCTTCTGCGACGTCTCCGCGAAGACCAAGGAGGGGCTCGACAACCTGCTCGAGATGATCGTCCTGGCCGCCGAGCTCGAGGAGCTGGAGGCCAACCCGAGCGCCCCGGCGTCAGGCGTCGTGATCGAGTCCCACCTCGACCCCGGCCGTGGCCCGATCGCCACGGTGCTGATCCAGCGGGGCACCCTTCACGTCGGCGATGCGCTGGTCGCCGGCGCGAACTGGGGCAAGGTGCGAGCGATGCTGGACTTCACCGGCGCCCGCCTGGAGGAGGCGCACCCAGGCGATCCGGTCGAGGTGCTCGGGCTCGACGGCGTCTGCGACGCCGGCGAGCGGGTCGAGGTCGCGGAGAACGACCGGCGAGCGCGACAGCTCGCCCAGGAGCGGGGCCAGCGCCTCAAGGCGGAGTCCCTCGCCCGCCAGCAGGCCCGCAAGATCAGCCTCCAAGAGGTCTTCTCGAAGGGCACCGAAGGTGAGCTCCAGGAGCTCAACATCGTGCTCAAGTCTGACGTCTCGGGATCGCTCGAGGCCCTCCAGGACGAGATCGCCAAGGTCCCGCAGGAGCGGATCGTGGTCGACGTGATCCACGCCGCGCCGGGCGGAATCACCGAGTCCGACGTGATGCTCGCGGCGGCCTCCGACGGGATCATCATCGGGTTCAACGTCCGTCCGCTCGCCGAGGCCCGCAAGGCGGCCGAGCGCGAGGGTGTCGAGGTCCGCACCTACTCCGTCATCTACAAGGTCACCGAGGACCTCCGCGACGCGATGGAGGGGATGCTCGAGCCCGAGGAGGTCGAGGAGGCGCTCGGCCAGGCCGAGATCAAGGAGCTGTTCAAGGCCTCGCGCATCGGCACGATCGCCGGCTGCCTGGTCACCGACGGCAAGGTCACGCGCACCGCACAGGTGCGCCTGGTCCGCGAGGGCACGGTCGTGTGGACGGGAAGGATCGGCTCCCTGCGCCGCTTCAAGGACAACGTGCAGGAGGTCGAGGAGGGCCTGGAGTGCGGGGTCGTGCTCGAGGGCTACCAGGACGTCAAGGTGGGCGACGTCCTGGAGCTGTTCGGCACCAAGCAGGTAGAGCAGACGCTCGAGTAGCGAAGACGACGGCGTACCCTGGCCGGGTGCGCGCATACGTCTGCGTGGTCGAGGTGCGGCTCCACCTCAACGACTCCCACGACCTGAAGGGCAAGCGGAAGGTGCTGCATTCGCTGAAGGCGCAGCTTCGGCAGCGGTTTGGGGCCTCGGTGGCGGAGGTTGACGGCCAGGACACGTGGCAGCGGAGCACCCTCGTCTGTGCCTTGGTCGGCGGCGGGGGGGAGGTGGGACGGCGCGCGGACGACTTGGAGCGCTTCGTTGAGGCGCGTTGCCCGGACGGATGCGCGTTCGAGCGCGACCTCCTGAGCCTGGCCGACATCCGTGGCTGAGGCCGCCCAAATCATCATCGTCCTGACAGCTGGCTGTGGGGCCTGAGCTATAGTCGCGATCATGCCCACCGAGCGCATGAGGAGGGTGAACGAGGTGATGCGCGAGGTGATCGGGTCCGCGATCGCGACTGAGCTCGAGGACCCACGGATCGGATTCGTGACGGTGACCTCGGTCGAGACAAGCCCGGACCTGCGCTCGGCGCGCGTCCACGTCAGCGTGTTGGGCGGGGAGGCCGAGCGCGAGTCCACGCTGGCGGGGCTTTCATCCTCCCACGGCGTGCTCCAGGCTAGGATCGCGCGCGAGATGCGGATCAAGCGCACTCCCACCCTGAGCTTCCACTACGACGAGGCCCCGGAGCGCGGCGTCCGCGTGTCCAGGCTGCTCGACCAGTGAGCGAGGCAGTCGCCGCGACGGCGCAGCTCCACGACGCGACGCTCGAGGAAGCGGCCCAGGAGCTTCGAGCCTCAGATCGCTTTCTGCTGACCACCCACGAGGGCCCGGACGGAGACGCGCTCGGCTCGTTGCTCGCCCTGCACCACATCCTCACCCAGCTCGGCAAGGACTCGGTGATGTTCCTCGCGGCGAAGGAGTTCCCGCTCCCGGTCGAGTACCGCTTCCTGCCCCTGGAGGAGGTCTTCCACGAGCCGCCGGCAGACGTCGTCGACCGGGTCCTGGTCTTCCTCGACTGCGGGAACATCGACCGCATGCCGGTGGGCTTCCTGCACCGCGGCGAGGCCAAGATCCTGAACATCGACCACCATCACGACAACACCCGCTTCGGGACGCTGAACCTGGTCGATACGCAGGCCTCCTGCACCGCCGAGATCCTGTTTGAGCTGGCGAAGCTGCTCGGTGCCGAGCTCACTCCGGAGATCGCCGGGGCTCTCTACGTGGCGCTTATCACGGACACGGGCCGGTTCATGTACGAGAACACCGGGGCTGCCACGCACCGGATGGCGGCAGAGCTGATCGAGGTGGGGGTGGACGTCCACGACACCTACCGGCGCCTCTATGAGCGCGTGCCGATGGAGAAGCTGCGCCTGGTCGCTCGCGCAATCGAGCGGATCGAGCGCTTCCCCGACTGCAGGCTGGCGATCACCTACATCTCGGCCGAGGACTACGCCGATACGGGGGCAAGCGAGGTCCTCACCGAGGGGATCATCGACCACGTGCGGGCGCTCGAGGGCATCGAGGTCGCGGCGATGATCCGCGACAAGACGGACGGTGGCCGGGCTGCGCGCAAGGTGAGCCTGCGCTCGACGATGGGCCGGGTGGACGTCTCCGTGATCGCCCGCAAGAGTGGCGGGGGCGGCCACCAGCGGGCTGCCGGCTTCTCGACCGACCTCGAGCACCCCGAGCTGGTCAAGTTCCTGTGTGGCGAGGTCCGGGCCCAGCTGTAGCGGTCACGCGGCAGCGGTGCTGTCGCCTGCCGACGTGACCTCTGAGGCGCTGCAGGCGGCGGTGCTGCTGGTGGACAAGCCAGCCGGCGACACCTCGCACGACGTGGTCGCCCGTGTTCGCAGCGAGCGCGGGCAAAGGGCGGGTCACGCCGGGACGCTCGATCCCTTCGCCACCGGGCTGTTGCTTGTGCTTCTGGGAAGAGCCACGCGACTTCAGCGCTACTTCCTGCCGCTGCCGAAGACCTACCTGGCAACGGCTCGGCTCGGCTGGCGCTCGACGACGGGCGACCCGGACGGCGAGCTGAGCCACACGGGTGCGGTGCCCGAGCGCTTGGAGCTGCCAACGGGGCGCGTCCGGCAGCGGGTGCCGATGACCTCTGCGGTCAAGGTGGCGGGCGAACGCCTCTACCGGCGCGCCCACCGCGGCGAAAGCGTGGAGACGCCCGAGCGCGAGGTCGCCGTCCACCGCGCCGAGCTCCTGCGATGCGAGGGCGATAGCGCCGAGTTCGAGATCGAGTGCTCAACCGGCACCTACGTACGCACTCTGGTCGAAACGCTCGGCGATGCCTACTGCGAGCACCTGCGGCGGACCGCCGTGGGCCCTTTTCGGGTCGAGGCCGCGAAGGGCGAGCCGCTGGCGGTCGAGGCGGCCCTCTCGTTCCTACCGGAGCGGATCCTCGATCCGGACGAGGCCAAGCTCGTTGCCCACGGGGGCTCGGTTCCGGCGGCCGGTGAGGTTGAAGGCCCGCTGAGGCTCACCCATGAGGCCCGACTGCTCGCCGTCGCGCGGCGCCGCGGGGCAGCGCTGCGGCCGGAGGTCGTGCTCGCATAGCCGCCGGCGGGGCTCCCGTGAAAGGCTTCCCGGCCGCGCATCCATGAAGATCCGGGTCACAGAGCTTGCCGCCGCCGAGTCCCGACCACGACAACTGGCGATCGGCGTCGTCGACGGCGTCCACGTGG
This sequence comes from Actinomycetota bacterium, assembly GCA_038040415.1. GTDB lineage: Bacteria > Actinomycetota > Thermoleophilia > Solirubrobacterales > 70-9 > AC-56. The sequence continues at coordinate 3,549 of JBBPIK010000022.1, read as the reverse complement.
GTCATCGCCAGGTGATCGACGGGGCGGACACCGTGCTGACGTTTGAGCCGCACCCGCTGCGGGTGCTTCACCCCGAGGCCGCGCCGAAGCTGATCATGCCGTTCGAGATCAAGCGGGACGTGATCGAGGGCTTGGAGGTCGAGGAGCTGATCGTGATCCGCTTCGACGACGAGTTCTCATCGATCGCGGCGGAGGACTTCTGCTCCCGGATCCTGATCCAGGCTCTGGGCGCGCGGAGCGTCTCGGTGGGGGAGAACTTTCGCTTCGGTGCCAAGGCCAGGGGGGACCCGAAGATGCTCGCCTCTCGCGACGAGTTCGAGACCCGCGTCGTGCCGTTGGTTGAGGTCGATGGCGAGATTGTCTCCTCGACCCGGGTCAGGTCGCTGGTGGCCGCCGGCGAGATCGAGGCGGCGACGCGGTGCCTGGGCGCGCCCTTCCTGCTCGAAGGGACCGTGGTCGAGGGGGACGAGAGGGGGCGCAAGCTCGGCTTTCCGACCGCCAACATCGTGCCATCCGACGACCTGGTCTGCCCGGGCCACGGCGTCTATGCGGCGTTCGCCGACGGCCGGCCGGCCGCCGTCAACGTGGGCGTTCGCCCGACCTTCGAGACGGGACGTGGATTGCTCGTGGAGGCGCACCTGATCGACTTCGACGGGGACCTGTACGGGCGGACGCTGCGGATCGCGTTCATCAGCCGGTTGCGCGGCGAACGGCGGTTCGCAAGCGTGGAGGAGCTGATCGCTCAGATGCATCGCGACGTGGAGGTGGCTCGAAAGCTCTGTGCTAGCTTCACCCCGCCTGAATCAATGATCTAGATGCCGCTGACCAAGGACAAAAAGCAGGAGCTGATCGGCAAGTTCGGTCGCGAGGCAGGCGACACAGGCTCTGCCGAGGTGCAGGTCGCCTTGTTGACGGAGCGCATCAACCACCTGACCGAGCACCTGCGCGAGCACAGCAAGGACCACCACTCGCGCCGCGGGTTGCTGATGATGGTGGGCAAACGCCGGCGGTTGCTCCGCTACCTGGAAGGCGCGGACTTGGAGCGCTACCGGAAGGTCGTGGCCGACCTCGGCCTGCGGCGTTGATCGCCGCAGGTACCCGGGCACCCGACTTCTCGCTGCCGAGCCACCAGGGAAAGCAGGTCAGCCTCGCAGACTTCCGGGGCCGTAAGGTCGTGCTGGTCTTCTATCCGCTCGACTTCAGCCCCGTGTGCGCCGACCAGCTCTCGGTCTATCAGGAGGTCCTGCCGCAGATCGAGGAGCAGGGTGCCGACTTGGTGGGGATCAGCGTCGATTCCTCGTGGGCCCATCGGGCGTTCCGCGAGAAGCTCGGGATCACGATTCCGCTGCTCTCCGACTTCGAGCCGAAGGGCGCGGTGATCCGTAGCTACGGGGCCTACCTGGACGAGGTCGGCCACGCCAATCGCTCGCTGGTGCTCGTGGACCCGGACGGGGTGGTGAGCTGGGTGCACGAGTCGCCCACACCGCTCGAGATCCCCGGCGCCAACCTGATCTTCGACGCCCTTTCGCTCGTCGATTGAAGAGCTGGGGACACATACGGTCCCCAATCGCACACTCGAACCGATGGAGCGGGCCCTGGCTGCCTCCGATCTCGCGAGATGGGGTTTCATGGCTACCTTGTCTTCGGTGAGCCAGCTTACGAGCCACCCTCTCCCGCCCGTCGGCCCCGACGACCACGTCCGCGGCGAGGGACCGGAGGCGATCGTCTACCTCGACCTGGCCTGCCCTCGGTGCGCCCTCGCGTGGACGCGGATCCGCCGGTTGCCGCTGCGCCTCGCGCTGCGCCACTTTCCGATCGGGTCCAAGCATCCCCGCGCGCCGGCGCTCCACGCCGCCGCCGAGGCGGCCGGCCTCCAGGGCGAGGCGGCGTTCTGGGGGCTGGTGGACTCGATCTATCGCGACCAGGGACGGATCGACGACCCGCATCTGTGGGAGCGGGCCGAGAGCCTGGGCCTCGACCTGGAGCGCTTCAACCGCGAACGCCGCTCCGAGCTGGTGGTCGAGCGCGTACGCCGCGACTTCGAGAGCGGGGTCCGAGCTGGGGTCGCGGGGACGCCGGCGGCGTTCATCGCCGGTCAGGCGGTCGGCGAGGAGATCTCCGAGGGGCTGCGGGCGCTGACCCTTCGTTGAAGGATCGTCCCCCCTATGGGGGGTGAAATCCTTCAGCGAACTGCGGAGTCGCCTGTGCGCTGCGATTCCGTCGTGCCCTCATTGCCAGCGTCGGGAGCCAGCTCGTGTGGCGCTTCTAGCGGCATCTGTAAGATCGTCGCCGTTAGAGAACGAGAGTTCTGGGCAAGATTGGTCGCCAACCGGGCGGCCGGAGGGAAAGACACATATGAGCCTGTTTGACGTGAGCCGCGTCTCGGTGGAGGTCGGCGGCGACGAGATCTCCTTCGAGACCGGCAAATTCGCCCGCCAGGCGGGCGGAGCAGTCGTGGTGCGATCCGGGGACACGATGGTCCTCTGCACGGCGACGGCCGGCAACCTCCGCGACGTCGACTTCCTGCCCCTGACGGTCGACGTCGAGGAGCGCCACTACGCGGCCGGGAAGATCCCCGGCTCCTTCTTCCGGCGTGAGGGCAGGGCCGGCGAGAGGGCGACCCTGACGGCCCGGATGATCGACCGGCCACTGCGCCCGCTGTTCCCCAAGGGCTGGCACTACGAGACCCAGATCGTCTGCCAGCCGATATCGGTCGAGTACGAACACAGCTACGACATCCTGGCCATGAACGGCGCCTCGGCGGCGGTCGCCGTCTCGCAGATCCCGGTGCCGACCCACGTCGGCTCGGTGCGGATCGGCAAGCTTGAGGGCGATTTCGTCCTCAACCCCGCGGAGGAGACCGCAGAGGAGCTGGAGATGGACCTCGTGGTCTCAGGATCCAGTGAGGCGATCCTGATGGTGGAGTGCGGGGCGAACGGCGTCACCGAGGCAGAGGTCCTCGACGCCCTCGACATCGCCCACGAGGAGATCAAGAAGATCTGCGCGTCAATCGAGGAGCTGCAGAGCAAGGCGGGCAAGGAGAAGCTCGAGGTGGAGGAGCCGAAGATCGACCCCGAGCTGGTGGAGCGGATCCGCTCCTCGCACGGGGCAAAGCTCGACCAGGCGACCCAGGTGCCCGAGAAGCTCGCCCGTCAGGACGCTGCCAAGGCGGTCGAGGAGGAGGTGCTCGAGCAGTACGCGAGCGCCACCGATGGCGAGGACGCGGACCCCGGGCAGCCGGCCGAGGTCTCGCGCGCGTTCGACGCGCTCGAGAAGGAGATGATCCGTCACCGAATCGCGGTCGACAAGAAGCGGCCCGACGGGCGCGCCGAGGACGAGATCCGGCCGATCGAGTGCGAGGTGGACATCTCGCCCCGCGTGCACGGCTCGGCGCTGTTCACACGCGGGGAGACACAGATCCTCTCCAACGTAGCGCTGGGCACGAGCCGCATGGACATGCGGATCGACAACCTCAGCCTGGTCGAGTCGAAGACCTTCTGGCACCACTACAACTTCCCGCCGTTCTCGGTCGGGGAGGCCGGCTTCATG
>JBBPIK010000104.1:0-6132 GCA_038040415.1 Actinomycetota bacterium | reverse complement strand
GCCGGGGACTCGCTCTACGTCGCTGTCTGGCAGGGAGCCACCTCGCTCGCGGACCTGGCCCAGATCGCGCTGATCGCTCACGTGCTCGGCCTCGACGAGTACGGGCGCTTCGCGGTCCTCGTCGCGTTCGTGATGCTGGTGACCCAGTTCTTCGACGTACGGGTGGGTGTGGCCGCAACCACGCTCGGCGCCCGAGAGCTCCACCGGGATCCGCGACGCGCGGCCGGCATCTTCCAGCTCAGCTATCTGATCGACGCGGTCACCGGACTGCTCGGGTTCGCCTTGGTGGTCGCGCTCTCCTTCGTAGTCGGGCCAGGCCTGGTCGGCGGCAACGGCACTCTCCTGATCGTCCTGTTCGCGACGGCGGTGCTCGCCTCCACGGTCGGCGACTCCTCCCTGGCCGTCCTGCGGCTGTTGGACCGCTATCGGCTGGTGGCCACGTATACGGTCGGGCTGGAGGCGGCGAGAGTTGGCCTCTTGGCAGGCGCGCTCCTGATCTCCGAGGGACTCGTGCCGGTGATCCTGGCGCTGCTGGCGCAGAGGATGCTCGTCACCGTCGTGCAAGTAGCGACCGCCGCAACTTCCTTTCGCGCCGCGATGGGCCGCTCCCTGTTCAGAGAGTCGGCGCTCGACGCCGTGACCGATACGCGCCGCCAGATGATCACCACCGTCCTCCATACCAACGTCGTCTCGTATGCGCGGCTCGCGCAGACCCAGCTTCCGACCGTTGTACTCGGTGCCATCTCGGGACCGCTGCAGGCCGGCCTCTACAGGATCGGCATGGCTGCGGCGTCCGCGGTCGGACGCCTCGCCGATCCCGCATACGCCGCCCTCCTTCCTCGGCTGTCCCGGCTGTTCGCCGCCGGACGCCGGGAGAGCGTCAGGCGTCTCATAGTGCAGTCCTCGCTGTTCTCCATTCCGGTGATGGTCGCCGCGTTTGCGCTGGTGGTGGCCCTCCGCGAACCGATCCTCGAGCTTCTTGGCGGCCAGGGCGCAACCCACGCGGCGCCGGTGCTTGTCGCCGGCGCTGCGGCCTTCGCGATCAACGGAGCCGTTTTCTGGAACATCGGCGTGCTCTTTGCCGCTGGACGTACACAGGTGGTTGCGGTAATCGCCGTTACGGCCGCTTTGACGCAGGTGGCGCTTCTGATTCCGCTCGTTGTGACGCTCGATGCCACGGGCGCCGCACTCGCCTTTTTGGGCAGCATGGCGCTCTCCAACCTCCTCATCACGGTGATCGCTCTTCGGCTGCTCGCGCGAGGCGATCAGGGCTATGCCTGCTTCTCCAGCAGCTCGCACCACATCCGCAGCGCGACTTCGTCCGAATAGGTGGCGCGGATTCGCTTCCATGCGCGCCTACCCATCGCCGCGGCGCGGCCTGGATCGCCGAGCAGCCCGCCCAAGGCCTGCATCCACTCGTCGTCTGTACGGGCGAGGAGACCCGTCTCGCCGTCCAGGACCACCTGGTCGGTGACTCCGACCGGGCTGGCGACCGTCGGCAACGCATGACCGCCGTAGCGGATGGCTCGCAGCGCGCACTTGCCGCGCGTCCACGGATCGTCGGTGAGCGGGGCGACTCCGACCGCCGCCTCCAGCAGCGCCGCATCCTCGGCGTCCTCGGACCACTGGACGAACTCCGTCGGTATCGGGGCTTCAAGCCAGGGCCGGGAGCTGACGACGGTGAATCTGAACTCGGTCTGTTTGCGGAGTTGTGCAAGGGGATCCGCGATCAGGCTCAGGTACTGAAGGTTGTCCGCTATGCCAACCCATGTCAGCGTCGGCGCACGGTCGCGGTCGGGTACTTCTTCGATCGGGGCGACGGTGGTCGGAATCTCCACCACACAGTTGCAGTGTGCGCGCGCGAAGCGCGCCAGGATGGAGTTCCCGGCGACGCAGGCATCGACGGCCCGGAGCGTCCGGATCAATGGCATGCGGCGCGCGGAGGCGCGCGGAAACCCACGCGTGACAAGCCGGCCGGCTCCCTTCGCCACGCCCACCAGCCGCGAGCCCCGCACGCTGGGGGGAACGGCGTAGATGGCGTCGTCGAAATCGAACACAATCCGGTCATAGCCCTCGCGCAGTCGATTCAGCTGAGCACCCGTTGGCAATACGCGCTGCAGGATCAGCAACGCCCCCACGCCACCGGCTGCGATGATCTCTTCGACTTGAGCGGGGGCGGGAAGCGAACGAGCCGAGAGAACCTCGACCGGCCAGGGTCCTTCTCGCGCAAGGACGCCGAGTCGGTAGCGAGTGCTGGGGGAATCCCAGCCGCCCGTGGACGCGATCACTATGCGCTCTGGCATTCGGCGCAGACTACCTCCGTTCTAAGCCTCCGAAGACAGCCCAAGTCCGCGGCGAGGGACGGTCGGATACGCCACAGCGGAGGCGACTGAGATGTGCGGGATAGCTGCCTGCTTCGACACGCGCGGGAGGGGGCGAGCGCGCCCTTGGGCTCTGGCCCACATGCGCCATCGCGGACCCGATAGCGACGGGTGCGTCTCCTGGGACTCACCCGAGATAACGCTGGAGCACTGCCGCCTGGCGATCATCGATCCCGACAACCGGGAGGCGGACCAGCCCATGTCGGATCCGAGCGGGCGCTGGACGATCACCTACAACGGGGAGATCTTCAACTATCTCGAAATCCGGCGGGAGCTCGAGCGACGCGGCGCCAGGTTCCGGACCCGCTGCGACACGGAGGTCGTCCTTCAGAGCTACATCATGGACGGCGACCGCGCCCTTTCGCGCCTGCAGGGCATGTTTGCGTTCGTGATCGCGGACGTGGAAACCGGAGAGCTGATCGCCGCTCGGGACCAGGTCGGAGTCAAGCCTCTCTACTGGACGATGGCTGATGGCCTAGTGGTCGTTGCCAGCGAGCTGCGCACCCTTCTCGCCCACCCACACCTGACGGCCAAGCTCGATCCGGCGGGCGTGGTCGAGTACCTCGCCTTCGGCCACACCGCCGGAGAGCGAACCCTGGTCGACGGCGTGAGGAAGCTTCTCCCCGGCCATGGGCTTCGCGTCCGCGACGGCGTCGCCCGGATGTCCGAATACTGGGATGCGCTGCCCCCCGACCCGCGGCCCCTGGATGGTGACCTCGAGGACGAGCTTCGAGAGCAGCTGGGCGCGGCGGTTTCTGCGTCCCTGGTCAGTGACGTCCCGATCAGCCTGATGCTCTCAGGTGGCCTCGACTCCTCCACGATCGCGGTGCTCGCCGCCCGCCTGGGGCGACCGGCTGACCTGACCGCGTACTCGGTCTCGTTCGGCCTCCCGGACGACGAGTCATCCGCTGCTGCCCGCTTGGCGCGCGACCTTGGCATCCGGCACCGCGAGATCATGGTGACCGAGCAGACCGTCGCCGAGGGGTTTGACGATTGGCTGGCCGACCTCGACGTGCCGTGCGCGAACCCCACCTGGGTCGCCGTATCCCACATAGCGCGCGCTGTGCGCCAGGACGGCGGCAAGGTCCTGCTCTCGGGAGACGGGGGCGACGAGCTCCTGGGCGGCTACAGCCGCTGGATGACCTATCTGCGCTTCTACGAGCGAGGGTGGCGACACGCTCCCACGTCGATGCGCCAGTTGGTGGGCCTGACCGCAAAGCCGTTCGCTCGTGGCCTGGCCGGCGACATCGCGCGCCGGGCGCGCGACGGTGGGGAGCTGTTCGTGGGCAGCCGCCCGTTCCACGACGACGATCTCGCTGCCTGTCTCGGCCCGGCCGGCAGGGCGGCCCTTGAAGCCGCGCCACCCGAGGAGCCGGTGGCGGAGCTCCGGAGTCGCTTCGACGAACGGATGCCCGCAGGGTCCGACTACCTGGATTGGATGTCGTATCTCTCCCTCAAGACGAGCCTGGCAGAGGACTTCCTCGTCCGGCTGGACAGGATGGGCATGGCGGAGTCGGTGGAGGGTCGGGTTCCGCTGCTCGACCCCAAGCTCGTTGAGTGGGCATTCCGGATACCACAGTCCCGCAAGGTTCCCGGGTTCCAGCAGAAGGTGCTGATGCGTTCGGCGGTTGGCTCGCTGCTTCCCGACTACGTGCTGGATCGGCCGAAGCAGGGCTTCTGCGCGCCGGTCGGAGATTGGGCCTCAGCACTCCTCGGGCAGCGGCGGATCGAGGGCTCGGCGCTCGTCGACGAAGGGCTGATCTCGCCGGTTGCATTCGACCATTTGCGCACTAGGCGCACGGTCAAGGCCTCATTTGCCTTCTGGTCGCTCGGGACGCTCGCATCATGGTGCGAGAAGAACATCTAAGGCGCTGAAGCGTGACGAGTCAGGACCTCTACAACCGGCTGCCCGTGGCGCTTCAGAACCTCGCGTGCACGGCCGCGGGCGCCCGCACCGCCGTGCGGAGGTACAACCGCTCCTACTTCCGGCAGCTACGGGCCGCGCAGCAGCGAGGGGAATGGTCGCACGAGGAGATCTGCGGGCTCAGGGACGCGCGGATGCGAGCACACCTCGTGCATGCGGCGACCACGGTCCCCCACTATCGGCGAAAGCTCGAGGAGGCTGGGGTCGACGCGCGCACGGTCTCGCTCGCGGATCTCCCCGGCGCCCTTCCAGTGCTGACCAAGGCGGAGGTCCAACGGGACCTCCGGAGCTTCATCTCGCCAGCCGTCCCGAGCCGGAAGCACCTGATCGAGCACACGAGCGGGACGACCGGCGGGGGTCTGCGGTTCCCCACCACCTGGCAGGCGCACAGAGAGCTATGGGCCACCTGGTGGCGGTACAGGGGCTGGCACGGCATCACGCACGGAACCTGGTGCGCTCAGCTGGCCGGCCATGTGGTCGTTTCACCCGATCGGGATGCTTCGCCCTTCTGGCGGTACAACCTCGCGGGCCGGCAAATCCTGATGAGTGGCTACCACCTGTCGCCGGAGAACATCCCCGCCTACGTGGCGGAGTTCCGCAAGCGCCGTCCTCCGTGGATCCATGGATATCCCTCGCTGATCGCGCTTGTGGCCCAGCACCTGGTCGAGCAGGGCGCCGAACTGGGCTACCAGCTGCGCGCCGTGACGACGGGGGCCGAGAGCCTGTTTCCGCAGCAGCGTGAGCTGATGCGGACGGCGTTCGGGGTCGAGCCGCGCGAGCACTACGGAATGGCCGAGGCGGTGGCCAACGCATCGGAATGCGAGCAGGGCAGGCTGCACGTCGACGAGGACCTCTCGTTCGTTGAGGCCATTCCGGACAGCAGCAGCGGGCTGGTCCGCATCGTCGGGACCAATTTCTCGAACCCCGCGATGCCCCTCCTGCGCTACAGCACCGACGACCTGGCGGTGATCGGCGACGGGCGATGCGCGTGTGGTCGGCCGGGTCGGATCATCGAGCGGATGGACGGCCGCCACGAGGACTTCATCGTGCTGCGTGACGGCACCAGAGTGGGGACCGCCAACAACATCTTCAAGGACGCGACCAACGTTGTCGAGGCACAGATCTACCAGCCGGCGCCGGGAGTCGTGGTGATGCGGATCGTGCCGGGTCCCGCGTACTCGTCAGCCGATCAGGCGAGGGTCCTCGACGAGGCGCGCCTTCGGCTCAGGGCGGACACGGAGATCAGTATCGAGCGCTGGACCCGGCTTCCCCGCTCGGCGAACGGAAAGCTGCGGCTGGTGGTTTCTGGATACGAGAAGGCCTAGCGACGCTCCTCGTACCAGGCGAGGACCCGCCGTAGGCCCGTTCGGACGTCGATCATCGGTTCGTAGCCAAATGCCTCGCGAGCCTTGGAGACGTCGGCAAGCGAGTGGGGCACGTCCCCGGGCCTTGGATCCGTGTGGATCGGCTCGATCTCCTTTCCGGTCAGCTCACGGAGCTCGGCTATAAGCGTGTTCAATGAGATCCGCTCGCCAGAGGCGACGTTGAACGTCTCGCCGGCGACGCCGTCAGCCCGGGCGGCCAGGAGAGTCGCATCGAGCACGTTGTCGATGTAGGTGAAGTCGCGGGACTGCTCGCCATCGCCATGGATCGTCGGGGGACGGCCGTCGAGAAAGGCCGCGATGAACATCGGGATCACGGCGGCATACTGGGAGGCGGGGTCCTGCCGCGGCCCGAAGACGTTGAAGTAGCGCAAGGCCACCGTCTCGAGACCGTAGACGTGCCAGAAGCTCCGGCAATGGCCCTCGCCGGCGAGCTTGGAGACGG
>JBBPIK010000103.1:0-6159 GCA_038040415.1 Actinomycetota bacterium | reverse complement strand
GGGTGCCCCGCGCCCGGGCGGACCGGCTCGTTGCACTCGTTGTCGCCGCGGTTGAGGGCGCGATCGTTCTCAGTCGCGCCGAACGCGACCCCGCGCCGCTGCTCGACGTCGCCCGCGAGCTCGAGGCTGCGATCGAAGCAGCGCTCGCTTGATCGCTACTTTACCCGCAGCCGGTGTTGTTCCCGCAGCTCGAGCAGGTGTAGCAGGAGCCGGTGCGCTGCATCATGCCGCCGCACTGCTCGCAGGCGGGACCGAGCTCGCGGCCCTGCATCTGGGCGGGGATCACCGGCGGGGTGTCGGTCAGCGCTGCCGTTGGCGGAACCGACTCGGAGGAGGGGTTGGTGCCCTCGTGGGAGCCGTTCGAGCCATTCGAGCCGTTTCCGTCGCCGGCGCCGTTCCCCTCTCCGTTGGCGCCGTCGTCGAGCAGGAGGGTCTGCTGGGCCTCGCGGCGGGTCCGGATCTCGGCGGTGAGGATACCGAGGTCCTCGAGCATGTCGGCGTCGTCGATGAAGCGGCTTCCCAGCCAGCGCATCAGGTAGTCGGGCATCGACTTCGCGAACGGGATCTCCGGGTTGTTGGTGATCCCCTCCGGGTCGAAGCGCATGTAGCTGAACTTGCGCACGAAGACCTCGAGCGGCACCCCGTACTGGAGGCCGATCGAGATCGCGGTGGCGAAGGCGTTCATCATCCCGCGCAGGGTCGAGCCCTCCTTGCCGATGTCGGTGAGGAAGATCTCGCCCACCGAGCCATCCTCGTACTTGCCGGCCGTGATGTAGCCCTCGTGGCCCGCGATCGAGAACTTGTGGGTGATCGACTCGCGCTCGCGAGGCATCCGGCGGCGCACCGGCTCCCGGGCTGACTCCGGGTCTGGCGCCGTGTCTGTGGGCGCCTCATTTTTCTCCCCGGCGTCGGTTCTGAGCGCCTGGGCGGTCTTCGAGCCGTCCCGATAGATCGCCAGTGCCTTCAGGCCCAACCTCGAGCCCTGCCTGTAGGCATCGGCGATGTCCTCGACCATCGCCGATTCCGGCAGGTTGACGGTCTTCGAGATCGCGCCCGAGATGAACGGCTGAACTGCGGCCATCATCTCGATGTGCCCGGTGTGTGAGATCGCCCGCTCGCCGACCGCCACGTCGAAGATCGGCAAGTGCTCGTCCTCGAGCTCGGGCGCGTCGATGATCGTTGCCTTCTCGTTGATGTGGGCTTCGATCTGCTCGATCTGCGGCTCGGAGTAGCCGAGCGTTCGGAGCGCCATCGGCACGGTCCGGTTGACGATCGTCATCTGGCCGCCGCCCACCAGCTCCTTGAACTTGACCAGCGAGAAGTCGGGCTCAATCCCGGTCGTGTCGCAGTCCATCAGGAAGCTGATCGTGCCGGTGGGGGCGAGCACGGTCGCCTGCGCATTGCGATAGCCGTGCTTCTCGCCGAGCTCGACGGCCTCGTCCCAGGTCTGACGGGCGGCCTCGAGCAGGTCGGCCTTGAGCCCGGCGGGATCGATCTCGTAGGCGGCGTCGCGGTGCATCCGCATCACCTGGTTGTGCGGCTCTCGGTTCTTCGCGTACTCGTCGTAGGCGCCGATCGAGGCGGCGATCTCGGCGGACTTGCGATACGCCCGTCCGGTCATCAGGGCCGTGATTGCCGCCGCAACGTTTCGTCCCTCGTCGGAGTCGTAGGGCACCCCGTTGGCCATCAGGTAGGCGCCGAGGTTGGCGTACCCGAGCCCGATCTGGCGGAATGCGCGGGCGTTGCGACCGATCTTCTCGGTCGGGTAGCTCGACGGCCCGACGATGATCTCCTGGGCGAGGAAGACGACGTCGACGGCGTGCTTGCAATCCGCGACCTGGAACGACCCGTCCTCGTTTCGGAACTTCATGAGATTCAGCGACGCGAGGTTGCACGCGGAGTCGTCGACGTGCATGTACTCGCTGCACGGGTTCGAGGCGTTGATCCGACCCGACTCAGGGCAGGTGTGCCAGCGGTTGATCGTCGTGTCGTACTGGACGCCCGGATCGGCGCAGCGCCAGGCCGCGTCGGCGATCTGATGCATGAGCTCGCGCGCCTTGACCGTCTTGATGGTGCGGCCGTCCACGCGCGCGGTGAGCTCCCAATCGCGGTCCTCCTCGACCGCCTTCATGAACTCATCGCTCACGCGCACCGAGTTGTTGGCGTTCTGGTACTGGACGGACGCGAACGCCTCGGAGTCCAGCCGCATGTCGAAGCCCGCCGCCTTCAAGGCCGCGGCCTTCTCCTCCTCGCGCGCCTTGCACCAGATGAAGTCCTCGACGTCCGGGTGGTCGACGTCGAGCACCACCATCTTGGCTGCGCGCCTGGTCCCGCCCCCCGACTTGATTGCCCCCGCCCAAGAGTCGGCGCCGCGCATGAAGCTGACCGGCCCGGAGGCAATCCCGCCCTTGGCGAGCGCTTCCATCGAGCCGCGGATCTTCGAGAGGTTGATCCCGGATCCGGAGCCGCCCTTGAAGATGAGCCCCTCCTGGGTGTTCCAGTCGAGGATCGACTCCATCGTGTCCTCGACGGAGAGGATGAAGCACGCCGAGCACTGTTGCTTCCCCTCCTCGCGCCAGCCCACGTTGAACCACACCGGGCTGTTGAAGGCCGCCTTTTGGTGGAGCAGGATGTGGGTCAGCTCGGCCTCGAAGGTGTCGGCGTCCTCGTCGGATGCGAAGTAGCCGCCCTTGCGCCCCCAGCCGGCGATCGTCCCGGCGACGCGGGAGATCATCTGCTTCACCGAGCGCTCCCGCTCCGGGGAGCCGAGCTTGCCGCGGAAGTACTTCTGGGCGACGATGTTGGTGGCGTTCTGGGACCAGCTCTTCGGGAACTCGACCTCGCGCTGTTCGAACGCGGGGTTCTCCGGGTCGCCGATCACCGCATCGCGGATCTCCCACTCGATCTCGTCGAACGGGTGGACGCCGGGGCTCGTGAAGCGGCGCTCCACCCTCAATCCCACCTCATGAGTTTGTGCTTCCTTTGCAGCGATTTTGGTCATCAAGTCCTCTCCTTCAAGCGGCATTCGGGGGGAACTTCTAATCCTCGCGCTTGGACCGGATGGAACCGGCGGCTAGCGGTGCGGCTCCGGATGCCCCGGGATCGGGCGCGGACGGCAGCGTTCCGGCGAACTGCATGTAGGCGCCCCGGTCGAGCTCTCGGAGCTCCTCGAGGCAGAGCTCGCCGATCTGCTCGGAGGAGAGCTCTCCGCGCCCGTCCCCGGCCGCGGTCTCGATCCGATTGACGATCGCCTCGATGTCGGAGGCGATCACGGGCCGCTTGTGGGTGGCGCTGAAGAGCGCGGCGCGGAGCTTCGTTCGATCGAACCGCTGCCGCTCGCCGTCGCGCTTGATCACGTGCAGCGGCTCGGGCTGGCGGCGCTCGAAGGTCGTGAACCGATGGCCGCACCGCGAGCACTCGCGGCGCCGGCGAACGGCGCCGCCGTCGGGGGCGCGACGGCTCTCGAGCACTCGCGTCGGAGACTGGCAGCCGGGACAAACCACTCCAAGCATTCTACTAGCGCTGGTGTTTTCCTTCCTAGTCTCCTACGCTAGATGTAGTGTCTTTGTGCGTAATGTGAGATATGAACCGCGGTGCGTGCGGGATTCGCTAGGCTCGACCCTCCATGACCAGGCGGGAGCGCGCAAAAGAGCGGGTCGCCGACGCCCGCGCGGTGGCCTCGGAGCGGATGGCCGACGCCGCCGCCGCGGCATCAGAGCGCGTCGCCGATGCCAGGGACGCCGCCTCGGATCGCGTCGCCGACGCGAAAACCGCCGCCGACGAGTTCATCGCGCGACAGAAGCCGCGCCTCCGCGGCGTCTCGCACGAGTGGGCGTTCTTCGTCTCCCTGGTCGCCGGCGCCGTGCTGGTGGTCGCGGCGCCGAACGCGCGGGCGACCGCCGCGGTGGCTATCTACGCCGCGTCGCTGTCGGCGCTGCTCGGGGTGAGCGCGCTCTATCACCGGATCAACTGGCGCCGACCGGAGATCCGCCGCTGGATGCGGCGTCTCGACCACTCGATGATCTTCCTGCTGATCGCGGGCACCGTGACGCCCTTCGCCGTGCTCGTCCTCGACGGGGCCCTGGCGAAGGCCCTGCTGATCGCCGTCTGGGCAGGAGCCGCGGCGGGGATCGTCGTCGAGCTGCTCTGGATCGAGGCCCCGAAGTGGGCCACGGCGCTCGTCTACGTCGCGGTGGGCTGGATCGGCGCCCTCGGCTTCCCCGGGATCGTCGTCAACGCGGGACTGGGTGCGGGCGTCCTGATCGCGGTCGGAGGCGCCCTCTACACCGCGGGCGCGGTGATCTACGCGCGCCAGCGGCCGGACCCGAACCCGGCCGTCTTCGGCTACCACGAGATCTTCCACCTCTTGGTGATCGCCGCCGCCGCGGCACACTTCGCCGCCGTGGCGATCTACGCCCTGCCGGCCGGCTGAGGGGTCTAAACGCTCCGCACTTCAGATCGGCAATAAGGGGAGCATGCCCCCCGTGCGTCCACGCGTATGACTTTGGGCCCCCTGGAGGGGTCGAAAGTCATAAGCGTTCGCGCAGCGGTCGGCGCCGACGCCCAGGGCCCGGCGCTCAGCCCGGCCGGGGGGCCGCAGCCGCGTGGCTCGCCTTGGCGGCCGCGATCAGCGCCTCGAGCTCGTCCTCGCGACCTTGCCGGACCAGCTCCACAGGGTCCGGCTGGCCGTTGACGATCCCCTCGAAGAACTCCTTGCGGTCCTGGTAGGTGGGAAGCGTGGCCTTGGCCCAGCCCCGGGCCTCGTTGAGGATCACCGCGAGGCGCGCATACGGCTCGCCGTAGGCCTCCGCGATCTCGCGCTTCAGCCGCTTGGCGAGCGCCGGGGAGGCGCCTGAGGTGGAGATGGCGATCGCCAGCGGGCCGCTGCGCACGATCGCCGGCAGGATGAAGTTGCAAAGCGGTGGCACGTCCACCACGTTGCAGAGCATGGCGCGCCGCTCCGCCCCCTCGTAGACGGAGATGTTGACCTCCGTGTCGCCGGTGGCCGCGATCGCCACGAATCTTCCGTCCAGGTCGGAGTCGCGGAACTCCCGTTGCTCCCAGCGGATCGAGCCCTCACGCGCGTAGTCGGCGAGCTCGGCCACCGCCTGCGGAGCAATCAGGGTGACCTCGCCGTCGCACGCCAGCAGCCCCTCGACCTTCTCGAGCCCCACCTCGCCGCCCCCGACCACCAGGCAGCGGCGCCCCGACAGCCGCAGGCAGGCTATGTAGAGGGGGGTGGAGAGCATGTCGCGCACGCAGGAGGAGTCGCAGATCCCCTTGCGGAGCTGGCAGACGCATTCCTTGCCGGCGAAGGCCTGAGCGGGCATCGAGCAAAGGGTAGAGGCCCCCGCGCGGCGGCCGCGAACATCGCGGTCGTGCCCCGAGCGCAGCCCTACGGGCTGAGTTGCCGGGTCGAAATAGGGTCACTGGACCCCTGCTACC
This sequence comes from Actinomycetota bacterium, assembly GCA_038040415.1. Lineage (GTDB taxonomy): Bacteria > Actinomycetota > Thermoleophilia > Solirubrobacterales > 70-9 > AC-56. The sequence continues at coordinate 714 of JBBPIK010000103.1, read as the reverse complement.
CTCGCCGTCCGACGGACGGGGCATCGTCTCGGCCTCGCGGTCACCAAAGCGACGACGCGTGCGGGTCCCGGAGGCACCATGCGACTGATCGTCACCGAGAAGAACAACTCAGCGAAGAAGATCGCCGAGATCCTCAGCGACGGCCAGGCCAAGGCCGACCAGGTCTACAAGGTCCCGTTCTACACCTGGCCCGACGGGGATGGCGAGCAGATGACGATCGGCCTCAAGGGCCACGTCATGAACCCGGCGTTCCCCGACGGCTACTCGAACTGGCAGCAGACCGACCTCCACGAGCTGATCGATGCCGACCTGATCAAGGAGCCGACGGACAAGAACGTCGTGCGCGCGATCCGCAAGGTGGCGAAGGACGCGGACGAGATCGTGATCGCGACCGACTACGACCGTGAGGGCGAGCTGATCGGCCTCGAGGCCCTCGAGCAGATCGTCGAGGCGAATCCCGCGGTCACCGAGGGCGGCATCGCGACGCAGCCGCGGGTCAAGCGGGCCCGCTACTCGGCGCTCACCAAGCAGGAGATCGAGCGCGCCTTCGGTGATCTCGACGACCTCGCGTACGACCTCGCGTACGCGGGGGCGGCGCGCCAGGACATCGACCTGATCTGGGGCGCGACGCTGACCCGCGCCGTCTCGCTCGCCACGCGGCGCTTCGGCTCCAACTTCCTCTCGGTCGGGCGGGTGCAGAGCCCGACCCTGGCG
>JBBPIK010000102.1:0-6207 GCA_038040415.1 Actinomycetota bacterium | reverse complement strand
TTAGAGCGCCGGCCTGTCACGCCGGAGGCCGCGGGTTCGAGTCCCGTCGCTCCCGTCCACACGACGAGAATCCGGAACCATCGCGAACCAGGTCACGTCGGGATGCTTCCTAGACCTGAATAGCTGCAGGTCGGTCTCCAGCCCCTTCCGGGCGTATCTGGGCTTGAGGCGGAAATGGACCACGAGCTTGCCGTTGGTCATCGCTAGATCGAACACCCGTCCGGCGCGCTCATGAAACCAGTAGATGCCTGTGCCCTTCTTGACAAAGGGCCGGTCTTCCAGCGGCAGGGAAGCCGTATACCGCGTTGGCGGTGCCATTGAAGAACCTCTCCGATCGTTCTCCGGCACCAGGGCCGTTACCAGCACGGCGGCCAGCAGCACCGCAATGCAAATGCCCAAAAACCTCAGCCACGTGGCTGATCGCCCTCGCTTCGCCGACCTGCCACGGTGGAATGGCTGCTCGAGGTCCCCGACGGGAAAGCCCACGGCCGAGCCGTCGGTGGCGAAGCGGTAAAGGGCGACAACAAAGACCTGGCTCACAGCTCCGCTGATCGCTGAGGTCAGAACCACCGTCATCAATCCGGCGGCGATCAGGATCCCAGCGGCGACGGCATTGGTCTCCACCATGGCACCCCCGACACCCAAGGCGATGCACGCTGGGAATATCGCCACCACCGTCCAGGCCCCCAAGGCAGGCGGCTGGCGATTTGGTTGAGCAGCAGTCCGACGCCCGCGGCGATCAGGGACCAGAGCGCGATGTGATCGAGTCTCTTGAGGGATGCGCTCAGCGCCTGCCGCACCGAAATCCTCTTGCCCTGGAGCGCGGCCCCGGCGGCACCGGCCAGGGCGACGTTGAAGAAGACGCTCATCAGAGTCGCGGGATAAAGCGAAATCAATCCGATCAGAGCGAGGTGGCCGCGGCTCTGATCCGGGTCGCGAAAGTAGCCCCCCAGATAGAGAATCAACGCCGACGCGCCGGTTGCGAATCCGGCGCCCAGTAGCGCCAGCACAAGCATCGTTCGATCGCGGCGCACCAGCCGCCACGCGATGGTGGCCAGTCGCCAGCTGCGTCGGATCCGCCCCTCTTCCGAGGTGGCGCGCGGGACGGGCGCTTGTCCCTCCACAGAGCCCTGTATCGGCTGTCCCGTCGGAAGCTGGAGAATCCGCGCTGTTAGTGCCTCGCGTGCGGGGTTCGCTCGGGTGGCCCAAGTTCGCGTTCGAACTGGTCAAGCAGGTCGAACAGCTCGACACATTCCCAGGCGCGGTTTCGACGGCCGAGGGTTGTTTGCCGCAATACCCCGGCCCGTTCGAGCCTGATGATCGCTTGCCGGGCGCGCTCGTTGGTGCCGCCGAGCAGCTTCTGTGCCGTCTTCACGTCGACGATCGACTGCGACGGGAGCAGCTCGATCAGTCGCAGAGGGCCCGAGCCTCCTCGAGGGTTACCGGCCTGTTCGATCCAACGACGCTGCAAACCCGCCACGCGATCCGCGAACTCGCGCGCCCCGGTCGCCGCCCTGTAGACGGCATCGGTGAACACGGAATACCAGTCCGCTTCGTCGCCGAAGCGCCAGCTCGTCAGCCCAGCGATGTACCGATCGGCCTCGCCGGCGAGAGCGAGGCTGACAGGGGGCAGGTACCTCTGTGAGATCCCGCGACGCCGGAGGATGATCAGGATCACGGCTCTGCCGACCCGGCCGTTTCCGTCGTGAAACGGATGAATCGTCTCGAACTGGACGTGGCCGATGGCCGCTTGGATCACGCCGGGCAGATCCTCTCGGTTGCAGAATGCGCAGAGGTCGTCGAGCAGTTCGCGCACGAGCTCAGGCGGCGGGGGGATGAACTCGGCGCCGCGCGGGCTCGATGCCGCTCCGCCGATCCAATTCTGCTCCTCCCGAATCATTCCGCCGAGGTGTTCGTCGCGGGTGCCCTCGAAGAGCAGGCGGTGCACTTCAATCAAGTGCTCCGGTTTGAGTTCATCGACTTCGCTGGCGAGATCTACGGCTCGTTCAAGTGCGCGGATGTTGGCCAGCACGCTCTGAGCGGTGACGTCGCGCACGTCGGGTGAGAAGGCGGCCCTCGCAAGTCTGCGATGCGACAGTACGAGGCCCTCGATGCGCGAGGAAGCCACCGATTCGGCTCGTAGGAGCTGGCGGGCGAGGGCCTCGAGGTTGACGGCCGTCGGCGGCTCTTCGTCTAGCTTGCGACAAGCCAGCTCAGCATTCGCGGCTGCAGCAGCGATCTCAGAGCTGAGGAGGAACTGCTCATCGGCGATCCGCGCCGGGACGTATGCGTGGTACGTGAACCCGCGACGAGCGCCTCGGCCGCCGAGCGCTTCCATCCGAGGCTCCCAGCGGCGGTCAACGAGCGATCCACGCTGTGATGAGGGTTTGAGATGTGATTCCATTCGCCCAAACTTAACAGCTTAACTTTGGACATATACACAGAATTGCGCCCAAACTTGCGGCGGCTTCTGGCGTATCCAAAGTTGCCAGAGTAACCTTGGACTCGGCGGTATCGGGCCAAAGTTCGTGGCTATCGGCTCTGATCCGGCCGCTGGGTGGCACACTCGACTCATGGGCGAACCTGGCTGGCAGACAACGAGCTCCAAGGCGATCCAGCTCTACCGTTTCTTGCCCGACAGGGGAATCCTCGAGATCGTGTACCGCGGCAGTAGCCGCAGCAGCAACAAGGCTTACTCGTTCCCCTGTGGCGGCGAGTAGCCGCTAGCGCTGAGTGACCGGTGCCTCCTGGTCGGCCCCGGCTTCCTGCCTGATCAGGATCGCTCCCTCGCCGGTCGCGTAGGCCTCCTCGCCGTGATGGACGAAGTCCATCCCCACCGCCTCGTCGCGCTCGCTTCCGCGCAGCGGCATCACCGCGCCGATCAGCCGCAGCAGCACGTATGTCGCCCCGAACGCGTAGGCGGGAGCCGCCAGCGCCGCCAGCGCCTGGTCGCCTAGCTGAGAGGCGTTGCCGTAGAAGAGTCCGTCGGAGATGCCGTTCCACCCAGCCTGGGCGAAGAAGCCGATGAAGAGGATGCCGAAGAAGCCGGCGACCCCGTGCACGGCGAGCACGTCGAGCGTCTCGTCGACCCGCGTCCGGGGCCGCCAGGCGACGACCGCGTAGCACGGCAGCGCGCCGAGCGCGCCGAGCAGCAGCGCGTAGCCGGGGCTGATAAAGCCCCCGGCGGGGGTGATCAGTACGCAGCCGACGATGATCGCCGTCGCCGCGCCCACTGCCGTCACCCTGCGACCGCGGATCGCGTCGAGCCCGAACCAGACCAGCAGCGTCGTCGCCGGGGTCAGCAGCGTGTTCGTGAAGGCCAGCACCGAGTTGGCGCCGGTATTGAAGCCGCTGCCGCCGTTGAAGCCGAACCAGCCGAACCACAGCAGGCCGGCGCCGACGAGGACGTAGACGGTGTTGTGGGGCAGCAGCGCCTGGCGCCCATAGTCCTTGCGGGCGCCGACGACCAGCGCCGCCGCCAGGGCCGAGAATCCGGAGCCCATCTCGACCGGGACGCCGCCGGCGAAGTCGAGGGTTCCACCCTCGAGCAGCCAGCCGGGACCGAATGCCCAATGGGCGAGCACGGCGTAGACGAGCACCGACCACAGCGCCGAGAAGACCAGGAAGGCGCTGAATCGCATCCGCTCCACGACCGCGCCCGAGATCAGCGCCGTGGTGATGATGCAGAAGGTCGCCTGGAAGGCGAAGAAGAGCAGGTGGGGGATCGTCGACCCCTCGCGAGGCTCGAGGGTGACGTCGCTAAGGAAGGCGTAGTCGAAGCCCCCGATGATGTCGTTGCCCTCGTCGAAGGCGAACGAGTAGCCGATCACGGCCCAGGTGACGGTGGCGACGGCGATCGTCGCGACGCACATCATGAAGGTGTTGAGGGGGTTCTTGGAGCGCACCAGGCCGGCATAGAAGAGGCCCAGCGCCAGGGTCATCATCAGGACCAGCGCCGTGGCGATCATCATCCAGGCGGTGTCGCCGGTATCGATCTGGGCTGCTTGTGCGATCAGGCTCGGCATCGCGATCAGCCTCCGACCGGAGTCACGGCGCCGTGGTCGGTCTCGCCGGTGCGGATCCGCACCGCCCGCTCCAGCGGCACGACGAAGATCTTGCCGTCGCCGACCTCGCCGGTGCGGGCGCCGGCGCAAAGCGCCTCGATCGTCGGCTCGACGAAGGGATCGGAGACCGCGATCTCGAAGCGGACCTTGTCGGCGAGGCCCATCTGCACGGTCGTGCCGCGGTAGGTCTCGACCCGGTCCAGCTCGCCTCCGTGCCCCTGCACGCGGCTCATCGAAACCCCGCGCACCTCGGCGCGATACAGGGCCTCCAAAACGTCGTTCGCCTTCTCCGGTCGGACGATGCCGATCACGAGCTTCAAAACCCCTCCTTTCGCTGCCTGAGCGCGTGCGAGCCTAACCGCCGGGGCGGATCTTCGCCTCGCGGGCCAAATGGCTTGGCGAAATCCATCACTGGATGGACGCGGCCACGGCCAGTCTCAGAGCAGACCTTTGATATAGGAGGTCGTGCGATGACACGCGAGAACGTCGAGATAGTGCGGCGCGGCTTTGAGGCCTATCAGCGCGGGGACATCCCGGCCATGCTCGAGAGCGCCGCGCCGGACCAGATCACCTACAGGGCGGACCCGGACGGAGCGACCTACCATGGGCCGGAGGGGCTCCTCCAGGCGATCGCCGAATGGGTGGAGGACTTCGAGGAGTTCACGGCAACCCCCGAGGAGTACATCGACGCCAACGACCACCAGGTCGTCGTCCGCGTCCACCAGAAGGCGGTCGGCTCGCAAAGCGGCGCTCCCATCGAGGCCGACTTCTGGTTCGTCCATACGCTCAGCGACGGAAAGATCACCCGTCTGGACATGCTCGCCAGCAAGGCCCAGGCCTTCGAGGCCGCTGGACTGCCGGCCGCCTAAGGCCGATTAGCGGTAGTACTCGATCGCGCCGGTCTTCTCCAGGTCGTCTTGGCGGATCGCCTCGACGTCCAGCACGAGATCGACCTCGTCGCTGACGAGCCGCCCACCGCCGGCCAGCTCGTCCTGCCAGGAGACGCCGAAATCATGGCGGTTGACCTTGGCGTGGCCCTCGAAGCCGATTCGGCGCATCGTGCCGCGGTTCTCGTCGCCGACCCAGAACGGCGTCTCCCACTGCCCTAGGTAGGCGACCTCGAACTCCACCGCTCTCGTATTGCCGCGAATCGTCACGTCGGCCGCGGCCTTGAAGTGGGTGTCGCCGGTGCGCTCGACCAAGCGGCCCGCAAAGGTGATCTTTGGGTGATGCTCCACGTCGAAGAAGTCGGCGCTGCGCAGATGGTCGTCGCGAACGGGCTCGCCGGTCCAGATTTTGGTGGCGTCGATCTCGCCCTCGAATCTCGTCTCAGGCCAGCTGTCCCGATCGAAGTCGAGCCGGCCGTGAATGTCCTTGAGGTGCCCTCGCACCCAGGTGACCATCATGTGCCGGGCCCGGAACTCGATTGCCGTATGGCCGGGCTCGAGCATCCAGCTCGCCATCAGTCCCCCGATTCCACGACGAACGCGACCTCGTCGAGGTAACACCAAGACCAGTCCTCGCCTGGCTCCAGCGAGCTGACGATCGGATGGGCGCTGTCTGCGGCGTGCTTTGAGGCGTGCTGGTTCGGAGAGGAGTCGCAGCAGGCGACGTGGCCGCAGCTACGGCAGACCCGCAGGTGCACCCACTGGCCGCCGATCTTGAGGCAGTCCTCGCACCCGGCGACGGTCCCGGGGGGCGCGACGCGGATCTGGTCGAGGTGCGCGCAGACCGCGGGCACTAAAAGTCGCCGCCCGCCGCCGGCGGGGCCGTGGGGTCGGCCTGGTCCTGCTCGCCGAGCTTCTCCCGCGCCAGGTACTCCTCGACCAGCAACGCGTTGTCCGACGAGCGCTCGACCACGGTCAGCAGGTCGGTCATGGTCGACACCTCCTCGACCTGCTCCTTGACGAACCACTGCATGAACTGCTCGGCCTGGTAGTCGCCGTTGTCGCGAGCGAGCTTGAACAGGGCGTTGATCTCCTCGGTGACCAGCTGCTCCTGGTCGAGCGCCATCCGCACCGGGGCGACGACGTCGTCGAAGCGGGTCAGCTTCGCCTCGATGTCGGGGATCCGCACCTCCTGGTTGGCGTCGAGCAGGTACTGGACCATCATCATCGCGTGGTTTCGCTCCTCGACCGCCTGG
>JBBPIK010000159.1:0-1954 GCA_038040415.1 Actinomycetota bacterium | reverse complement strand
ACTCGGCCAGGGCCACCAGGCCGCGGATGAGGTCGTCGACGTAACAGAAGCTGCGGGTCTGCGAGCCGTCGCCGAAGACGGTGAGCGGGCGATCGCTCAGCGCCTGGCCCATGAAGGCGGGGATGGCGCGGCCGTCGTTGGGCCTCATGCGCGGACCGAAGGTGTTTTTTGCCATTACGCCGGTACCGGCCCAGAAATTCTCGAGCCCTGGGACCGAGAAGTCGTACACGAGCGGAGTGGTCTCGATCTCCTCGATGCTCCGGATCGGCGCCCAGACCAAGTCGCCGGTGCGCCGGGCCTGGAGAGTCTGCTCGACACCGCCGTCCCATTCGAGCGGACTCCAGGGCGACACATCGCACAGCGTCAGTCGCCAGAAGGGATAGCGCCGCTCACCCGTCCGCTTCCTGAAGGTGGACTCGTAGCCGCCGACGGAGGGCACCAGCCCGAAACGCGCGAAGGCGACGACCAAGTCGTCCTTCAGCTCGTCGTAGACGGTCGAGAACTCGTGGCGCTTCTGCTCGGCGAACCTGGTTCCCGAGTGGACACCGTCCCCCTCGCGGTAGCCCTCGATGAACCACTTGAGGCGGCTAAGGGGCAGCCCCAGGATCCACCCGGGAATCCGCTTGCGATTGTCATCGAAACCGAGGCAGTCAAGCAGCCGCAGGAGCAACTTCGAGTGAACAAAGATGGACGCCGAGCGAGCCTCACTCCTGCGGGTTCTGACGACGTGCAACTGCAAGCTCCGCTCGATGATGTCGGCAGCTCGATCGAGCAGCTCGTCGTTACCGCTAATCGTCACGAGCGCGTTCTTGCCCTTTTCGTGCGTACAGCCCTCCGCGACGTACAAACCCAGGAGCCAGAGCAGATCATCTGTGATCTCGATGCAGGCCGGCAGCGACACGCTTCGACCTGCGGTGCGGACCCTCACTCTCGCGTCCACACTCAGCGGCTCGCCCAGGCGCCGCCAGACCGGCAGGGGCAAGCGGTCAGTTTCGCGCATACGGATGAGCTTGGTCCACGCGCCGCTGCGCCAGTTGCGCCCGTTGTTGCGCCGCTCCGACACCAGCAGGCCGAAGAGCTCTTGGCGCCGCGACCAAGCGAGATCGCCCAGCCCTGCGCCTTCCACGCACAGATCCCACGGGTCTCGCTCGGCGTGGTGCCAGACGTCGAGCATGCTCACGGCCGCCCGATCGCGTTCCGGCACATCGATCCGGCCGGCTATGGCGATTCGGTCGCCGGGCTCCAGCTCCCCTACAGGCCGCGCTTCGGGCTCCCCTTCTTCGCCCTCGACGAACACGGAGTGGTCGCCAGTGACCTTGATCGAGCGCCCGTACCGCGTCGTGATCTCGTAGCACTGCTGCTCAGTCGGATGGGCGATCAAGGCGCTTGCAGGCGAAGCGGTCATGCGACCGCCAACGCCGAAAGCCGGCACCGTGAACCCATCCAGGGGGTACTCGGTGGCTGGTGAGTCATGCATCAGGGTGCTGCCCCCGCCGGAGCCGTGGCGGGCCAGAACGTTGAAGCGGGCAAGCCGTCCCGCCAACTCTTCCACGCTCTCCCGTCGAAGCTCGCGGCCGTCGTCGTAGAGCACCTGCTCGTCGGCGGTGATGGAGTTGAAGATCCGCACGATCGCCGTGTTCACGCCCTGCTGGCGGAAGTAGGCCATCGTCAGCGCCTCGGCGTAGCGCTTGGCCTCGTCGTAGACGCCACGCGGCCCGATCGGGTTCACGTTGCCCCAGTAGCTCTCGGGCTGGGGGTGCACCAGCGGGTCGCCATAGACCTCCGACGTCGAGGCGAGCAGGAACCGGGCGCGCTTGATCTTGGCCAGGCCTAGCGAGTTGTGCGTGCCGTAGGCGCCGACCTTCAGCGTGTGCAGCGGCAGCCGGGCGTAGTCGATCGGGCTGGCCGGCGAGGCCATGTGGTAGACGAAGTCCACCGGCTCGTCGATCTCGTA
>JBBPIK010000021.1:24113-37118 GCA_038040415.1 Actinomycetota bacterium | reverse complement strand
CCTGGCCGGGGCCGGCGCCGAGGCAGCCGTAGGGGCCGGGGTCCATCCAGCAGCCGGGCTCGTGGGTCTCTATGTATCTGCCCGCGTAGGAGACGAAGTCGCCGCCGTCGCCGATCACGATCGCGTCGCGGTCGAGGACCTCGTTCAGCTCCTTGTAGACGCGGACGGGGTGTAGCGGGGCGCGGTCGTCGTCGAGCTCTGACTGCTCGGCGGCGCGCTTCTCTGACTCGTGGTCGCGGAGGGTGGTGATCCAGGGGTCGGTGCGGCCGCGGGCGCCACCGGCGGACGCGGCCGCTTCGCGGAGCGCCGCCAGAGTGGCCGCGATGTCGCCGACCAGCGCCAGGTCGGGCTGGCGGGTCGCCTTCAGCTCGCTCTCGACCACGTCGAGCGAGACGAGCTTCGTCTGCTCCCCGATCGAGCCGCCGAAGGCGAGCCGGAAGTCGAGCGGGACGCCGACGACCAGGGCGACGTCGGCCTCCTTGAGGCCCTTGCCGCGGGCGCGGCTGAAGCAGAGCTCGTGGTCGGCGGGCAGGCAGCCGCGGCCCATGCCGTTGAGGAAGACTGGGATCCGGAGCGCCTCGGCGAGGGCGCGGAGCTCCTCCTCCCCGTGGGCCCAGTAGAGGCCGGTGCCGGCCATGATCGCGGGGCGCTCGGCCCCCGCCAGCAGAGAGGCGGCTTTCGCGGAGTGATCGGCCGGCTTGCCGGGCGATCGCTCCGGCGCGGCCGGCACCTCGGCCTCGGCCTCGGAGAACACGACGTCGAGCGGGTAGTCGATGAAGGCCGGGCCCGACGGCTGCTCGAGCGCCTCGTCGATCGCCGCGGAGGTGAACTGGGGGATGTGGGCGGTGTCCTTGACCGTCTGGGCCGACTTGGTCAGCGGAGAGACGAACGGCAGGTGGTCGATCTCCTGGAGCGAGCCCGAGCCCCAGCGCATCTCCGGCGCCCGGCCGCCCAGGACCACCAGCGGGGAGCGATTCTGCTGAGCGCCCGCCAAAGCGCTCATCCCGTTCGTGACCCCGGGGCCGGCCGTCAGCGCGCACACGCCCGCCTGACGCGTCGCCTTCGCGTAGCCCTCCGCCGCCCAGGCCGCGGAGGCCTCGTGGCGGGTGTCGACGACCTCGATCCCCTCCTCCCTGCAGCCGTCGTAGATCGAGAACAGGTGGCCGCCGGAGAGGCTGAACAGATATTCGACGCCCCGTGCCTTCAGCGTCTGGGCGACGAGCCGGCCGCCGTGGACGGCGCCGCCCGTCTGCTCGGCCTGCTTGGCGCTCTCCTCGGTGGTCGCCACTGCGGGCGAGCCTACTACGGGTCGATCTGCGGAAGCCCCGACTCGGGGTCCAAACGCCGCCCCAGATGCGTCGGCGACTCGGTCAGGAAGACCTCGCAGGTGGGGCGCACCTCCGCCTCCATCAGATGGCCTCCGACCGTCGTCCCGTCGCCATAGCCCAGCACGCAGTGGACGTGGAGGTGAGGGTCCTGGTCGAACGCCGGCGCCTCGATGTCGGCGCCCTCGGGAAGCGTGACCCGGCCGTTCAGCGACACCACCTCGACCTGCTCGTCGACCGGGATCTCGTCGTAGGCCTTGGTCTCCCAGTTGAAGTAGGCGAGCCTCGCCCAGGCGAGCGCCCCGATCGCCGTGAACTCGCTCGCCGCCAGGCGCTCGGAGCGGGCGAAGCGGGCAAGCGACGCGATCAGGCTGTCCCCCGTCTCGAGGGCGACGACGTAGGTGCGAGCGCCGTCGTGGTTGAGCAGCTTCGACTTCACGCCGGTGGATGTTATGACCGCGGACGCAGCAGGTACCCGGGCGCGGTCGGGAAGCTAGAAAGGTCGCACGGGGTGATCCTCGAAGCCCCCAGTGACGTGCGTCAGCCGAGCTGCAGGCGGTGGATTAAGACGACGTCGCGGTCGCGCGTCTCGATCGACCACCGACTGCCCGCCTGCTCGAGGAACGCGACGCCGGCTGGCCGGCCCGGATCGGCGAGCCAGGCCTCCGGCGCGAGGCGCGGCAAGAGCGACAGCAGCGGGGCGACGCTGGCGCGCTCATAGACGACGTCGGCGGCGAGCACGAGGTCGAACGGCGCCCGCCTGACGAGCTCGTCGGGCTCCGCCCAGTCGACCGTCGCCGTCTCAATGCGCACGTCGTTCGCGTGCGCGTTGCGCGCGACGAGCGTGAGGGCTTCGGCGCATGCGTCCGTGGCGAGCACGGCGGCGCCTGCGCGCGCGGCGGCGATGCTCGGCACGGCGAGTCCGCAGCCGAGCTCGACGACCCGCAGACCGGGGCGCGCCACGCCGTCGAGCTCACACGCGAGCACCACCCCGCTGCGCCAGAGGATGGACCAGTACGGCGCGATCGGCGCCCATTCGACAGCGCCCGCGTCCGGCAGCTCAGCGGATTCCCGCGGCTGAAGCAGGCGGAGCTCGCCGCTTGGCAGCTCGATTGATTGGCTAACGAGCGCTTCAGCCACGCGCCGACTCTACGCGCGGCACCTCGGCGTCGCTATCGGCGGTCGAGAAAGCTGGCTACGCGCGCACACGGCAAGGGCTCGGAGCGCGCACCGCCTTGGCTCGTCACGCGCCCCTTCGCGCGACGAGCGAGGTGCTCAACCGTGCGGTACGGGCGGTTCCTCCGCGTCATCCGCGTCGTGAACCGCCCATCCGACGCGCTCGATCAGCTGAGCGGCGTGGTGTCCGCTTCGCATATCGGCGGAGGCGACCCGCTCGTCGAGCGTGATCCCCCCCTCACGTTCGGTGCTTGACTCGCTCATCACGATGATTCTGGGCATGACCGTCTTCCTTCCGGTGGATGGACCCCTGGGGACCACCGGCTGGTCAGAGCGTCGATGGTGATTGAGGCTCTCAATCAAGCTACCGGGTTACGGTCGCGGACGTCGATCAGTGGCGTCTGGCGTGACTTTCCGATCAAGACATCCAAGTCAGCCCCCGCGCTCGTAGCGCTCCTGCTCGTCCGCGGTGCGCTCGGCCCAGGGGACCGCCTCGAGCCGTGGGGCTGGGATCGGCTCGCCGCTCTCAACCGAGAGCCCGTATTTGCCTTCCTCGAGCCGCTGCTCAGCCCGCTCGACGGCTTCCAGCTCATCGCGTAGCTGCTCGGCCAATGCCTCGTCGACCTCGTCACCTTGGAGGCGCTCCGCGTCGTCGGCCGGGTGCTGGTCGAGGCCGGAGAGCTCGCTGTCGCGGTTTCTCTCGGAGTCTGCGAGAGAGCGCTCGATGCGCTCGCGCTCGCGGCTGAGAAGCTCGCGGGCGCGGGCGTCGTCTATCGGGGAAGGGTCGCTGCTGCTCATGGGGACCTCCTTGTCGCGGGGTAATAGCCTAGGGCGGATGAGCCTCGCAGCCACGATCGTGTTGGGCGCGGTGATCGGGCTGGCGCTCGGCATCCTCGTCAGCGTGACCACCGACGTCCCCCTTGCACCCGAGGCCGGGCTGGTGCTCGGGGCGCTGGTCGGCTGGCTCTTGCGCCGGGACCGCGGGTCATGAGTCGCGGACTCAGGGTGACTCGCGACCGATTTCAAAAGCAGCCATGAGCGCGTCGGCCAGCAAGTCGACCAGCTCGCTTTGCTCGAGATCTCGCCGCGTGAGCCACTCGATGATCGCTCCCTCCTGGAACCCGGACCAGCCTCGCAGCGCGACCATCAGCCGGGGCGAGGGATCCGTGATCCCGCTGGCGCGGATGATCTCCTCCAGCCCGGCCCAACGCGCTTGCTCGCAGAGCTCGCGAACCTCGCGGTCCACTCCGCTTCCGCCCTGCACCACCATCGAGTAGGCCTGGGGAAAGCGCTCGGCGAAGCTGACGTGTGCTCCCAGGCCCGCGTACAGGCGGGCGCGGGGGGATTGAGCGGTCGCGCTTGCCTGGGTGGCTTCGAGCAGATCCTCGAGGACCCGCTTCACGACGCTTACGAACAGATCCCGCTTGCTCGAGAAGTAGTGGTACGCGAGTCCCTCGGAGACGCCGGCGCTTCGAGCTACGTCGGCCATAGAGACCTGGTCGTAGGGAGCCGCACCGAACAGTTCCAGCCCAACCGCGATCAGATGAGATCGGCGAGTCTCGGTGTCCAGGCGTTTGCCGGCTGGCTGCGTGGTGGTCGTCATCCGGCGAGGCGGCGCTCCAGAAACGGGAGCACCACCCCGGCGGTCCCCTCCGGATCATCGAGGTAGGGCCAGTGCCCGCTGTCATCGAGCACCACGACTTCGGCGTTCGGGAAGCTCTCCCGCTGGCGCCACGCCTGCTCCACCGGAACAGCCCGATCGTGGGCGCCCCAGAGAACCAAGGTCGGAACATCCAGTCTTGCCATGGGCTCGATCAGTCGCTCGAACGCCTTCTCCGGCGTGGCGCGATAGAAGGCGAGCATCGCTCGACGGGTGGGCAACGTGTACTCCGCCCACCAGCGCTCGAGGACCTCCTCCGGGAGCGGACGGGGCTGCGGGTTGTAGAACCTCAGAAACGCCCGGAATCCGGATTGCGTCGTCATTCGAATCCCAGCGCCCCCGATCAGGGGCGCACGCATCACGCGCGCCACCGGATGCCAGCGGAAGTCGATCAGGATCCCGGCGTCGATTAGGACCGCGCTCGCAAAGGCATCCGGATGGGCCGCCCCCCAGAGAAGCCCAACGCCACCCAGGTCGTGCATGACCAGATGGGCCCTTCGAATCCCGAGCCGCGAGAGCATGTCCGCCAGGAAGATTGCCGAGGTCCCGGCAGAGAAATCCCATGAGTCCTTCGTCGGTCGCTCCGCGGAGCCCCACCCGGGCCAGTCGAAGGCGACGACACGGCCGAGGGGCGCAACCCGCGCCAGCAGGTCTCGCCAGTCATCGGCCGAGCCAGGCATGCCGTGAAGGAAGACGACGGCCTCTTCTGGGTCGGTCGGCCCTGCCTCGAGCACTCGGGTCCGCAGACCCAAGGCGGTGATCTCGCGCGTGGCGATCTGAGCCACGTCGCCAACTTACTGAAGAATCCTCAATAGTGCGCTGGACGATTGTGGCTGACGCCGGCGTCAGGCTGGGGTGAGGCGCTCGCCCGCGGCCTCCGCGGTCGCCGCGCGGCCCAGCTCGCGCAGGTGCTCGTCGAAGCCCTCGCGCCAGACGATCCGGTTGAAGATCGCCTCCCAGTGCTGGTGGCCCTTGCCCCTGCGGGCGTCCTTCCAGGCCCCGCGCACCGGGCGCCGGCGAAAGAGCTCGGGCCAGGCGCCGCCGTCGGCGATCATCTCCTCCACCGTCTCGGCGTGGCCGGGCTTCTCCCAGATCCGCGCCCGCCGGATCTCGGGCATCGGCCCTGCCTCGTCGGGCTCGAAGAACGGCACCTCGCTCCACTTGGGCACCAGGCGGGCGATCAGCTCCAGGTGGAGCTTTCCGTCGAGGCGCTGCTCGGGGGTGAGGTCGAAGGCGGCGCGGACGAAGGCGGGAGTGGCGCAGGCCGAGTAGCGGCCGCTGCGGGCGCCGAGCCCGGAGCGGTAGGCGAGCCGGTGGACGAGGTAGAAGTAGTCGAGCAGGTCGGCGCCGGCGAGGCCATGGCGGCGCCCCTCGTCGAGCGCTGCCTCCACCTCTGAGCGGTAGGCGCTGTAGGCGCCGCGGTGGGCGGCGGCGTGCTTTTGGCGCGCCGCCTGCTCGAGGCGGTCGACCAGGCCGTCCTCGCCGCCCTTGCGGACCTCGGAGAGCTTCTTCTGCGACGGGTAGTAGAAGCCGTGGGCGATCTCGCCGCCGTGGCCGGAGAGCGTGGGGCGGGTGGGCTCGACGGGCAGGGGGAGCGGCATCGGGCGGCGGATCTCCTGCGGGTTTCGCATCCCGTCGTGGACCAGGTGGATGGCGCCAACGCGCCGGCGAAGGTCGTCGTCGGGGTCGGTCTCGGGGCGAGTCACGAGGTGCTCGAGGCGGCGCGGGGCGGCCTCCACGAGCTGCTTGGCGATCTCGACCTCGCCGGGCTCCTGGTCGCCGGTCGAAAAGCGGCAGTCGATCCCGGCGGCGACTGCGCCCGCCGCGGAGATCCGCGAGTCGCGCCCGCCCGAGAGGTCGACGGCGGGGGGTTGGTCGAACAGCTCGACGAGGTCGCGCGCCAGGCCGATCGCCTGGTTTGCGGCCTCGTCGACGGCGCCGCGAAAGTAGACCTCGTGCTGGCCGGCGAGCTCGCCGGCGGCGCGGGTTTGGTGGTGGTGGACGTGCGCGCCGGCGCCCCCGGCGCCGGCGCGCACGTGAATCGCCGTCCCCGGCGCCACCTTGCTCGTCCCCCGGATCGGGGTCGCGTCGGCGATGAACCAGCCCGCCGCGGCGAACAGCGACCAGCCGCGCTCGTCGGGCTCGGGCTCCTCGCCGGCGAAGATCGGCAGCGCCCCGAGGCGGTTCGACCAAACGTAGCCCTCGGCGCCCAGGGTGCCGGCGGTGGGCTCCAGACGCTTCTCGTAGATCCGCCCCGCGCCCGCGAAGTCGTTGACGATCGTCAGCCGCCCGCTGGCCGCGCCGGGGGCCGCCGACGCCTCCCGGATCCCGATCACGAACGGCGGCACCAGCTCGGCGAGGCACTCCGGGCGCTCGGCGAGGGCGCGGCCGAGCGGCACGGCCGCCTCGGCCGCGCCCACCTCCCCCACCACCCGCCGCCATCCCGCCGGCGCCGCAGTCACCGCCACCACGATTCCCTCGCCCTCCGCCCAGGCCGGCCAGCGCGAGCCGTCGTCGTCGTGGCGCCACAGCGCCAGGCCGTCCGTGTCGCCGAGGCTGGCGCGAAGCGGCGGCGGCTCGGCGAGCTGCGCCCCGTAGTGGGCGCCCACGCGCGCCAGCCCCGCCCTTACCCGCTCGAGCGCCAGCGGCCGCTCGAAGGCGTAGGCGAGCCAGGTCTCGGTGATGACGTTGCCGGGCACTGGCGGCGGCTGAGCCTAGAGCGGCGCGAGGCCCCCGGCCTCGCTCCGCGTCCCGCTCAGCTCGCCCTGCGGTCCGCCGCCCCCCGGTACCGGCAGCGGCTCCTCGCCCGCGGGCGCCGGCGCCGCCTCCCGGATCCGCGGCGCATAGAGCGCCACCGGCTCCGCGATCCCCTTCAGCTCATGCTCGCCGCATGGCTCGACCTCGAACGCCGAGCTCAGCTCGCGCCTCGTCGCCTCGGTGATCAGAACGTCCGCGTCCACCGTGCGCGTCGCCGCCTCGACCCGATCCGCGACGTTGACCGGGTCGCCGATGACGCTGAAGTTGAGCCGCCCTGCGCCGCCGATCGAGCCGGCGATCACCCGGCCGGTGTTGACCCCGACGCCGATCCGGAGGCCGGGGCCCTGGTCCGAGTTCACCCTGGTCGCGATCTCGCAGGCGGCGCGTACGGCGCGGTCGGCGTGGTCGGGGTAGCTCTCAGGGGCTCCGAACACCGCCAGCAGCCCGTCGCCGACGAACTTGTCGACGTGGCCGCCGTGACGGGTGACGACCGGGACCACGATCTCGAACAGCTCGTTGAGCCGCGCCACCACCTCTTGCGCCTCGGCCTGGCGGGCGAACCCCGTGAAGTCGCGGACGTCGCAGACCAGCACCGAGACCTCGCGCTCGACGCCCTGCTCCGAGAACCCCTCGCTCAGGATGTACTCGGCGACCGACTTGTCGAGATAGGTGCCGAACGCCTCGCGGATCCTCTCGCGCTCGGCCAGGCCCTGGACCATCTGGTTGAAGGAGGCGGCCAGCTCGCCGAGCTCGTCCCCGGTGGTCACCGGCACCGAGACGTCGTAGCGCCCCTCGCCCACTGCCCGGGTGGCCCGGCGGAGGTCGGCGATCGGGCGCAGGATCGACTTCGAGAACAGCACCGTCAGCTCGAGGGAGATCGTGGTCGCCACCGCGACCGCGACCAGGACGTCGAGCCCCAGCGCCGCGCCACCGCCCCCTCCCGAAGTGAACGCCGCGACCACCAGGCCGGTGATCAGGTTGATCAGCGGCAGCGCGGTCATCAGCCGCACCCGTAGGGGGATCGCCGAGACTCGGGCGCTCAACCGCGGCGCCGCCTCGGACTGGTTGATGTCGATCAGCACGGGGCGCATCCCGGCCTCGAGGATCAGGTAATGGAGGATCGCCGAGTAGCCCAGGGCCACCATCGATCCCGCGAACAGGGGGAAGAAGGCCAGCCAGCTCACGTCGAGCACGATCACCGCCCAGATGCACGACGGGACGATCGAGAAGACGATTGGGATCCAAAGATCCGTGCGGATGAAGGCGAGCGGCAGGCCGACGGCCGCCGACCAGGCCTCGTGTGTCTGCTCCTCGCCGCGGGCGCCCCCGATCCACCTGTTGATCGGCCGCATCAGCGGCAGGGTGCGAACGATCGTGAGCGCGACCGCCAGCCCCGTGCCGATCATCGTGAAGCCGAGGATCCTCAGGTAGTCGCCGGTCGAGGCGTTGTAGTAGAAGCTGAACAGGCCGAGGGTCGCCGCCGCGATCACGAAGGCGCTCAGGAGCTCGATCGCCAGGAAGACCGGCGGGTAGAAGCGCCCGAGCCGGCGATAAAGGCGGGTGAGGACCTGCACCGCCATGCCGGGATTGTCGCAGGGGAGGCGCCGGCTGGCCGCGCCCAGGCGTCCCTCCGCGACCGCTCAAGTGTCCCGTTCGCGCATCCGATTGAGAAGACGTGGAGGGAAAGAACAACGGCGGGTTCCCCGAGCCACCGGCCGGGGCGGCAGTTCGGCTCGTTCGCTGCGAGCACGCCGCCTGTGGCGCAGCCACCCGCGTGCGGCTTCCTCAGGTGCTGCCCGCCACGGTGGTGCGCCACGTTGTCTGCGACACCTGCCGCGAGCCCTTCGAGTGCGACCAAACCTTCGACGTCGGGGTCGCACACCCGCTGACGCCTAGGCCTGCACAGGTACCAGGCGGGCCCTTGACTCCCCATGGGCACGCCTGGCGGTACGTCGGCGTTCCGGTCGCCGCCGCAGCGGTGGGCGGCGCCCTGGCCGTCATCCAGCGCCTGGGGTAGCAGGCTACGATCCGGGCGATGGCAACGGCCACCGCCCGCTCCCTCTCCCCCGCCGCGCGCGATTTCGTCGAGCGCGGGCCGCAGCTCCTCGTGGTCGGCGGCGAGCGGCTGGAGGCGGCGGACGGGCGCACCTTCCAGACCATCGACCCGGCCACCGGCGAGCCGATCTGCGAGGTCGCCCTCGCCGGGCCCGAGGACGTCGAGCGCGCCACCGAGGCAGCCCGCGCGGCGCTCGACGGACCGCTGCGGAAGGTCAGCCCCTCGAAGCGCGCCGGCCTGATGTACGCGCTGGCCGAGCTGATCAAGTCAAACGCCGACCAGCTCGCCGAGCTGGAGTCGCTGGACAACGGCAAGCCGCTGGCCAGCGCGAAGGGGGACATCGCCGCCAGCGTGAACCACCTCCGCTACTACGCCGGCTGGCCGACCAAGATCGAGGGCGAGACGATCCCGGTCTCGGCGCGCGACGTGCTCTGCTACACCGTCCGCGAGCCGGTCGGGGTCTGCGCCCAGATCGTTCCCTGGAACTTCCCGCTGCTGATGGCGATCTGGAAAGTGGCGCCGGCCCTCGCCGCGGGCTGCTCGACCATCCTGAAGCCCGCCGAGCAGACTCCGCTGACCGCGGTTCGGCTCGGCGAGCTGGCGCTCGAGGCGGGCTTCCCCGAGGGGACGCTCAACGTCTTGACCGGCGACGGCACCACCGGCGCCGCCCTGGTCGACAGCCCTGCCGTTGACAAGGTCGCCTTCACGGGCTCCACCGTCGTGGGACGGGAGATCGGCGAGAAGTGCGGGCGCTCGCTGAAGCGCGTCAGCCTCGAGCTCGGCGGCAAGAGCCCCAACATCATCCTCCCGGACGCCGACCTCGAACGCGCGATCCCGGGCTCCTACCTGGGCATCTACTTCAACTCCGGCCAGGCCTGCAACGCCGGCTCCCGCCTTTACGTCGCGAGCCAGCTCTTCGACGAGGTGGTCGAGAAGCTCGCCGGCTACGCGCGCGATGCCAAGGTGGGCCCCGGCCTCGACCCGGAGACCGAGTTCGGCCCCCTGATCTCCGAGGAGCAGTTCGAGCGGGTCAAGGGCTACATCGACTCCGGGGTCGAGGAGGGCGCCGAGCTCGTCGCCGGCGGTAACAACAACGAGCCGAATGGCGGCGGCTACTTCGTCCCCCCCACCCTGTTCACCGGGGTCGAGGACTCGATGCGGATCGCCCGCGAGGAGATCTTCGGCCCGGTCCTGGTCGCGATGCCGTTCGAGGACCTCGAGGAGGTGGCCCGCCGGGCCAACGACACCGAGTACGGCCTCGCCGCCGGCCTCTGGACGCGCGACGTCTCCAACGCCCACAAGCTGGCGGCGATGCTCCAGGCCGGCAACGTCTACGTCAACACCTGGGGCGGCGGCGACCCGGCGGCCCCCTTCGGCGGCTACAAAGCCTCCGGCATCGGCCGCGAGAAGGGCCACGCCAACCTCGAGGCCTACCTCGAGACCAAGATGGTCTGGGTCCAGCTCTGACTCGGCTGACTGCCTCGGATGCCCGCACGAAAGCGCCCGAAGAAACCCAAGGGCAAGACCCGGAAGCAGCAGGACCCCTCCCATACGGAGGCCGACTTCCTCCGCGATCTCGAGAAGGCCTCGACGAACCGCGCTAAGCAGCTACTAGGTCGCTCTTCTGCACGCGATCGAGAATCAGCCTAGTCCGCGTCGTCCAGCAAGGTCCGAATGTCTCGGGACATTCTCCCGGCCGTCTTGTAGGTCACGCCGATCTCGCGCTCCAACTGCTTGGCCGAGATGCCGCAGCGAGTGGAGGACATGAGATAGATGGCCCAGAACCAGAGTTGCAAGCTGGTGGTGGACCTCTCGAAGATCGTTCCCTTCGTGGGGTAGACCTGGTGCCGGCAGTATTGGCAGGAGTACGCGGTGCGGCTCTTGATCCGGTGAAACTTGGTCGATTTGCCGCACTTCGGGCAGCTCGCTCCGTCCGGATAGAACCGTTCCTTGAGGTAGTCCAAGCAGACACCGCTGCTCGGGAACAGCTCCAGGAAGCGCGCGAGGGTGCTCTGACCGTTAGACGCCGATCGCTCGACTGGATCCCCTTGCCCCGCGCTCATGCCTGGAAATGTACTGTATACACGTACGTGTGTAGAGGATTGGTCCCACAAGTCTGCAATTTGCGGCAAAACTTGCACCCATGTCCACACAGGATCCACCTCGACCAGAGAGTCAGTGTTCGGCGCGCGGCTCCGCGGGGGCCGCGGAATGGGCGGTGCGCGGGCGCCGAGTTGTGCCAGGCTGCGCCGGTAGGGTTATGAAGGCCGCCGGGGTGGTGGAACTGGGATACACGGCCGTCTTAAGAACGGCTGCCCGCAAGGGCTTGGGGGTTCGAATCCCTCCCCCGGCACTCGCTTGGGGGCCGCGGCGCACGCTGGGGGCGCGGGCGGCGTGCGCCATTTAGGTTTCATAGACTTGATACGGAACTTTTAGGTCTGTAGCGTGTTCTTCCGATAAAGCGATAAAGCCCGTAATGGAAGCCTCCTCCCTCACAACGAGCGCCAGTACCAACGGTGTCCTGTCCCGAAGGACGCCGCTGCTGCGCTTGCAGGCGGACGAGCGCCTGGTAGCGCTCATGCGCGAGGGCCACGACCGGGCCTTCGAGGTTCTCATCAGCCGCTACCAGTCGCGACTCCTTGCTTTCTGCCGCCACCTGGTCGGCTCTCCGCAGGACGCGGAGGACGTACTCCAGGAGGTCTTCGCGGCCGCCCACGCCGCGATCCTCGCCGACAGCCGGCCGATCAACGCCAGGCCCTGGCTTTACCGGATCGCCCGGAACCGCTGCCTCAATCACCTTCGCAAGCCCACCGCCGACGGCGTCGACTCGATGGACGTCCACGTGCACGAGAACGGCACCTCCACCCTGGAGCGGGTGCAGCGGCGCGAGGAGCTTCGGGCGATCGTCTCCGACGTCCACGAACTCCCCGAGACCCAGCGCACGGCGCTGGTCCTGCGCGAGATCGACGACCTCTCTTACACGGACATCGCCCAGGCGATGGGCACCACTCTTCCCTCCGTCAAGTCTTTGCTGGTCCGGGCGCGGATGACGCTGGCCGAGTCGAGTGAGGCCCGCATCCTCACCTGCGACGAGGTCCGGCTGGAGCTGGCCGAAGCGGCCGAGGGGCTCCGCAAGCTTGCGGGCTCGAGCCGCCGCCACGTTCGCGACTGCCCCTCCTGCGGCCGCTACCGCGGGGAGCTTCGCTCCAGCACCAAGGCGCTTGCGGCGCTGGCGCCGTTCGGGCTCCTGGTCCTGCTGCGGAAGCTGATCCCGGCCAAGCTCGGCGGCAGCTCCGGCGCCGGCGGCACCGCCGGTACGGCCGGGTCGGTCGGCTCTGCCGGCAGCGCGGCGGGCACGGCCAGCGGCGTCGCCGGCACGGCCGGCAGCGTCGCCGCGGCCGGAAGCTCCACCATTACGCTCGGCGGCGTCGTCAGCGCGGCGACCACCGCCGCCACGGGCATCGGAGGCGCCCTGGGCGCCAAGGCTGCCGTGGGCATGGCGACCGCCGCCCTGATCACCGCCGGAGCCGTGAGCTCCGACGAGATCAACCTCGACGGCGCCCGCCCGGCGCCGAGCGTATCCGCCGCCGCAATCGGCAATCCTGGCGCCTTCGTGGCCGAGAGCCCGCTCCCGCCCGAGATCCCCGTGGTGGTCGAGAGCCCGCTGCCCCCGGTCGTGGAGCCGCCCCCGCCCGTCGAGCCGCCGGTTGTAGATCCCCCGCCGCCCGTCGAGCCCCCCGTCGAGCCCCCGCCGCCGGCCGATGATCCCGCACCCACCGATGAGGGCGATGGCGCGGCTGATCCTCCGCCCGTTGATCCGCCGCCCGTGGACGACCCGCCCGTCGATCCCCCGCCGGTGGACGACCCGCCCCCCGTGGACGATCCCCCGCCTGTTGACGATCCGCCCATCGATCCTCCGCCGGTCGATGATCCTCCCCCCGTGGATGACCCTCCGCCGGTGGACGATCCTCCGCCGGTGGACGATCCCCCGCCTGTTGACGATCCGCCCATCGATCCTCCGCCGGTCGATG